>JASHUH010000234.1 GCA_030040115.1 Acidobacteriaceae bacterium
TAATTGAGGGCCAGCGTGAGCGTGGTTCCCGTGTTGCGCGCCGTAACTTCCTCGGCCCAACTCATCTTGTCCTGCACCTCGAGGGGCAGCTCCCGGGTGCGGCCGATGTAGCGGATGCGCACGTTGTTGTCCATCATGCGCTGCACATTGCTCTGCAGGTAGCTCTTGAGCAGGCGCATGAGGAAGTTGACCTCGGCGCGTGGCCGGCGCAGATTATTTTCCAGCGAAAACGCGTAGAGGGTAAGCCAAGGCAAACCGATCCGGGAAGCGGTTTCAGTCACCAGCTGCACGCTTTTGGCGCCCTGCTGATGGCCAACAAAGCGCTTGAACGAACGCTGGCCGGCCCAGCGGCCGTTACCGTCCATGATGATCGCCACATGCTCAGGCAAGCGCTCAGGTTTCAGCGTCGCATAGAGGCTTCGCTCCTCGTGGGTGAGCTCATCGATACGCAGCGTGCCGGAAGAATACAAAGAAGTTGCCTCGATCTCGCTCTTGCCCCTCCCAGGCTGGCGCCCGGCGAGCCATGCAAACGAACTTCCGCGGCGCAACGCCTCGGAAGGTCACGCACCGTCCGTAAGATGCTTCTCATCCACCCACGGACGAGTCCCCTCCTCCCGTGCAATCCTTTGGAAAAGCCCGGCAAAGGGTGACATCATCGACCGTAGCACAAGCGCCCGAGTGCTGCAATCGGGCGGAAAGCGAGTTGACGCAGCCGCAGCCGGAGCCGGACTGCAGAGGCCTCTCAAAGCATTCGAATGGTTACGCTGAACGACGGCGGCCCATGGCGGCATCCCGCACCGCACTCAAGAGGAGTGAACGCTGGAGCGAGTTTAGGCGGGGTAAGGAAGCCGCGATTTCCGCCAGGAAAGGGTCGGCGAACACCTCGGCAGCGATCTCCTCACGCCGGCTGCGGGCGTCCCGCACCAGTTGGCCCACGTCCACATCCAGCGCGCAAGCCAACCGCTCGAGCGAGCTCAGAGTGGGAATCGCCTTTCCGTTCTCGATCTTCGAAATGTAGGTGCGCGGCACCTCCATTCGGGTAGCCAACTGCCGCTGGCTCAAATGACGCGCGCGGCGAATTTCGAGGACCCGCGCGGCCACTTGCGATCCTGCCTCCTCTGCATCTGTTGGAATTAGGCCGCTGATCAGTTGGGGTGCGAGTTGCTCCGGCTCCTCCACGTCGAGAGGTTTATGGCATCGCCTGCAAAGAGAGTTGCTGGTCCTGTACTGCGTCAATCTGCAGTACTCACAGCGCAAAACTTCGCGTGTTTCCACGCAAGGAACCATGGTCGCCATAGGCGTCTGCGGAGCGCCAGAGCAAGGGACTCCGAGAAGAGCCCGGGCACACTCAGGAAGGTTGCGAATCGTGAATAGATGGGAGGGTCCCGCTCACATTCCAACCCTCAGCCGGTTACCCGAGACCACAAGATTTCCTTCAATGCCTGGACACCACTATGATGTTTACTTTGTGGGAGGGAACCATAATTGTCAAGTAGAAATTCGGGCACAAACCGAAGAATCCGGCATAAATCCCGCTGATTCCGGGAGAATCGCGAACCAGAGTGGTTAACCGTTTCCAAATGACTGGCGGGAGCCAGTTACCGGAAATCGGCTCTTCAATCGAAGGGCCTGCGCAACCAGAAGCTTGTCAACCGTCATGATCCGATAAGTCGCCGTAAACTTCTCCAAATCAAATGTTTAACGGTAGAGGCTCCGTTGCCGGGAATTTCCGTCCGATTTGCTATCCTGGCTTTGGAGTCAAGGCGGAGGACTCCGGTCCCAACCCCCTGGTTTATCCCGGGTTCTAGCCTTATCGGGGTGTAAGTTCTTTGTTTCAAGATTTGCTGAAAAAATTCTCCTATTTCGGTGATTGTCTTTCGTGAACCACTGAAAAACAGGGACCCGGACCCAAACATCCAGGAGGCGCCCTCGTTGCCGCCAGCTTAGCGAGTCAGCTAATTTGCGTCATTCTGCGTGAACGGCTGGGTCGGCGGCGCCGTTCCTTTCTATCCGCACTTCCGGTCGGCCCAATATCGGTCCAATCGGCAGCAGGAGATAAAGATGATCGATGATTATGGCCGCGAGAAAGCTTGGCGTCTGCTTACCGAGTGGACCGCCAGCGAGAGCCTGCGCAAGCATGCTTTGGCAGTGGAGGCCTGCGTCGTCGCGTGTGGCGAAGCGGAGGCTGACCGGCTCGGGCTCGCCGGCGAAGAGCGTGAGGCTTTCAGGAATCTTTACTCCACGACGGCTCTGCTGCACGATTTCGATTACGAGCGCCATCCCACCGCCGAAGAGCATCCGTTCGTGGGCGCGCGGGAGTTGGAGCAGTTGGGCTGGCCCGCGGAGCTGCGCACCGCCATCCTTGGCCACGCGCAATATTCCGGCGTCCCGCGTGACACGCATCTTGCCAAATCGCTTTTTGCTTGCGATGAGCTGGCCGGGTTCCTCACCGCGTGCGCGCTGGTCAAGCCCACCAAAGCCATTGCCGACGTCCAGGTCGCCAGCGTGAGGAAGAAGATGAAGGACAAGGCGTTTGCGCGCAATGTCAATCGCGAGGATATCGTGCAGGGCGCGACCGAGTTGGGCGTCGACCTCGACGCCCACATCGCCTTCTGCATTGAGGCGATGAAGAAGCGGGCGGAGGAGCTGGGACTATAGGTTCGTCGGTTCGCGCGCCGCACTCGCCGAGCCACAGCGCATTGAGGCTGCCGGATCGGCGACCGGCGCTCGAAATTTCCATCTCCCGGCTCGAATTAGAATCAGCACCATCTGCCTTGCCATTGGAGGTGAAATGGATCCCAAGCTGAAGAGCTTTCTCGATCTGGTCGCGTGGTCAGAGGGCACAAGCACCAGCGCACTGACCCAAAATGATGGGTACGACGCGATTGTCACAGGGGTCGATGGACCTGAGGTTTTCAGCTCCTACGCCGATCATCCCTTCGCTTCCGGCCGTCCTCCGCAGGTGATCCGCGAGAGTCCGCTTCTGGCCTCGACGGCTTCGGGGCGCTACCAGCTCATCCTACATTGGTGGGAGGCTTACAAGGTCCAACTGCACCTGACCGATTTCAGCCCCGCGAGCCAGGATGCGGTTGCGGTCCAGCAAATTACGGAACGGCAGGCGATTCCCATGATCGAATCCGGAGACATTCAGGGAGCGATCACGGCCTGCTCGAATATTTGGGCGTCGCTGCCGGGAAACAATTACGACCAGCCGGGCGGCCACAACATGCAGGCCCTGCTCACTCAATACGAGCAACTGACGGGCGCGGCGGCAGCCCCGACAGGGCAGGAAACGGCCTGATGGCGATGCCGCTTCGCGCAGTGGGACGCGCTCAGCGAAGATTCTTGGCCCTCAACTCGGCCGCGATTTCGGCTGCAGCCGCCCGGGCCTGTTCTTCCTTGTCGGGCGGAAAGCTCACCGCGCCGACCCGCGCGTGTCCACCTCCGCCATAGCGCTCGCATATCTGCGCCAGGTTCACCATCTTTGCCGGATCGGCCTTGGTCCACGGGTTCGAGCCCACCGCGACCTTGGTGCGGAAACTTGATTTGGAGAGGCCAATCGAGTAAGTCGTTTTAGGGTGCAGATAGTAAGGAATAAACTTGTTGTAACCCTCCAACGGATGGTCGGTGATGTCGAAGAAGATCGTCCCCTCACGCTCTTCCGCGCGGCTGCGGATCAGTTCGATTGCGCGCCGGTGGCGCTCGAGCAGGGGCGGCAGCAACTCCGCTACAAACGGCTGGCGCAGCACTTCCTCGAGCGGCATTTCGGTGAGCAGCGGGATAAGCCGCGGGATGAAGTCGGGATTTTGCGTCGACTCGATAATCAGGGTGAGCTTCATGGCCGGAGCCGCCATTTCCACAGCGGCTTCAGGGCTCTCGTACTGCGCTCCGTCCACGATGTCGGCCCAATGAATCAAATCCGCCACCGGCGCCACATTGAAGCCGAAGCAGGTTGCGGCAATGTGGGCCAGGAAGCTGGTGCAGGACGTGTAGGACGGATCGAAGAATTTGCGTCCGGCGCATGCCGAGTCGCGCTGGCGGGCGAGAAAATGCTCCTGATCCTGGGGCGTGAGAAAGGCCGAAAGATGGTGATCGAACCACCAGGTAATGCGCGGCGCGGCCGAGTACTTGAAGTCCACGATGGCGTTTTCATCGCCGGTAAACTCGCTCTCGTCAAAGAGCGCACCGGCGCGATGGACGAGGCCGTGATACTCGTAGGATGCGCCTGCGGCGATGCACTCGCGGTGAAAGCGCGTGAACAGAGAGGCTGAGCAAGCTCCGTCAAAGCATTTGTCGTGGTAGAAGACGCGAACTCGCAAAACCTGGGGGTCCTCCTGGGCTCAAATTCGAACTGCCGGAACTGTTAAGGATCACGGGCTTCGCCGTTTATGTCAAGAGCGGCGGCCACAGGTGTCACCGGAAGCCCCGCGCCGATCACTGGCGGCGCGAGAGCCGATCGGTTACCCTCGAAGGGTCCCTCGCCATGACGACCGCGACCGCTGCCACCCTCGCCGCCGCAAACCCTGCACCTGCAGCCGAACGCTACCCCCTCACCCAGGGGGTGAACCCCTGGCTGGTAACGGTCTCGGTCATGTTGCCAACGTTCACGGAAGTGCTGGATACGGCGATCGCGTCGGTGGCGTTGCCCTACATTGCGGGATCGCTCTCAGCATCGACCTCGGAAGCCACCTGGGTGCTGACCAGTTACCTGGTCTCGAACGCGGTGATCCTGCCGGCCTCCAACTGGTTTGCGCGGCGCTTCGGGCGCAAACGCTTTCTGCTCACCTGTGTGATCATCTTCACCATCGCATCGTTTTTCTGCGGCGCGGCCCCGTCCCTGGTGGTTATTCTGCTGGCGCGCGTCATGCAGGGAGCGGGCGGGGGCGCGCTGCAGCCGCTGTCTCAATCGATCCTGCTCGAGAGCTTTCCTCCCGCCAAACGCGCGGCGGCAATGGCGGCTTATGGGCTGGGCATAGTGGTTGCCCCGGTGCTGGGGCCGACGCTGGGCGGCTGGCTCACCGACACGTACAGTTGGCGCTACGCGTTCTACATCAATATCCCGGTCGGCGTCTTGGCGGTGATCATGATCAGCCGCTTCGTGCATGATCCGCACTACATCAAGCATGCCAAGGTAGGGGCCTTCGATGGCATCGGTTTTGGGCTTCTGGCGGTGTGGACGGGGTGCCTTCAGGTGGTGCTCGACAAAGGCCAGGAAGACGACTGGTTCGGCGCTCTGTGGGTGCGTTGGGCGGTCGCCACACTCGTCGTAACGCTGGCGCTTTGGATCTGGCGATCATGGTCAAATCCCAAAGGACTGGTCGATCTGCACATTCTCAAAGACCGCAATTTCCGCACCGGCTGCTTCATGATCGCCCTGCTCGGCATGTGCATTTACATCACCATTGCCATTTTGCCGCTCTACTACCAGGAGGTCATGGGGTACACGGCGTTCGCCGCTGGGCTGGTGGTGGGGCCACGCGGAATTGGCTCCTTTGTCGGCTCGCCAATTATTGGCGTGCTCGGCACCCGTATGGACAATCGCAAGTTGCTTTCGCTCGGATTTCTCGGCTTCGCCGTCTGCGCTTACATTTTTGGCAGCGTGAATCTCGACATCGGCCCGTTTACGCTCCTGCTGCCCATTACGCTGACAGGATTTGCGTTGAGTTTCGTTTTTGTGCCGCTCGCGACCTTGACGGTAGCCACCATTCCGAATCCGCAAATGGGCAACGCGACGGGACTCTTTAACATGCTGCGTAACATCGGAGGATCGGTGGGCATCGCCATGGCGACGACGGCGCTGATCCGCCGCGCCGACCTGCACCAGACCTACCTGGCCGAGCATCTGGCGCCCTCCGCGCCCGCCCTGCAGCAAAAATCGGCGATCATCGCTGCGTATCTGGGCCATGAGATTGGCCGGGCCGGCGCGCGCCCCGGGTCGTTCGGTCTGCTCTACGGGCAGTTATTGCAACAATCGGCGATGTTGGCCTACATCGACGTGTTCCGCTGGACAGCGGTGCTGGCGCTTTTCTGCGCCGTGGCGACCTGGCTGTTCAAGAAGCCGTCCAAGGAATTGCATGCGCCGCCGGGAGCGCATTAACTCCCTGCTCTATCTGCCGCCGTCATGCAAGCCGCAAGCTTTCCTGAGCTTGGACAGCTCGTGGGTGTGGTCGCGCCTGAATTGTGCGCCGCAGCGGCGCCGGCTCCCGGGTTTGTTTGGTCAACCGTTGGTTCCCGAGGCAACCGGCGGTCTGGCCGTAACGTTCCAATCAACGGCACATGTGTCCCATGTGCTGTTTCATGCAGGCAGGGGCGAGAGGTTTTCGCGATTTCCCTCTCTTGCCGGCGGCGTAGGAGAATCGCAATGGCAGCCGCCGGACCCTGCTTGCGAGCCTCGTTCCCGGTGCGATTCCTCTAGTCCACCAGCGGCGCAAATCGCCGCAATCGCTCGTCGTAGCGTTCAATCCGGCCGGACAGGATGTCGTAATACCAGCCGTGGACGGTAAGCAGACCTTCCTTTACTGCCCACGCGACGCAGGGCTGCGTTTGGAGATTTGCCAGTTGCGCCACCACGTTGCCGCGGATAAGCGAGGCTAGCTCCGCGGCGTCACCGTCGGCGGGATTGAGCGGCTGGCGGTGAAAAAAGGCCGCCTCGACGTGGTGCAGCCAGCGCCTGGCCTTCGGCAGCGCTTGAACGGCTTGGGGATCGACAGCGGCTTTCAGCGCCCCGCAGTCGGAGTGGCCGCAAAGTACGGCGTGCTTCACTTTGAGCACTTCGACCGCGTACTCAATGGTGGCCGTCACGCCGTCCGCCTCGTTGGTGGATGGAGGGACAATGTTGCCGGCGTTGCGGGCGATGAACAGGTCGCCGGGGCCGGCGCCAAGAATCAGGTCGGGGACAATTCGGGAATCCGAGCAGGTGATGAAGAGGCACTCTGGAGCCTGCGACTCGGCAAGCAGGCGAAATTGCTGCTTCTTCTGCGGGAACACCTCGGCCAGAAACCGCTTGTGACCCTGAATCAGCCGGTCCATCGCATCCTCGCGCGCTGCCTGTTGCCCCGGAATGGGCTGCGAACGGGTGATATCTGACAGCAAAGGTAGCCTATCAGGCGGGGCGCCAGAACACGGTACACTGGAAGTGCATGGACCTTCCGCCAGAAAGCTCCAACGCAGAGGCTTCCAGGCCAAATAAGGCAACGGATTCGGCGCGGGCGGCGGCTGTTTTTGAGCAGTCGGTCGCTATCATGGCGCGGCTACGCGCTCCCGGCGGCTGCCCATGGGACCGCGAACAGTCTTTCGAATCCATTCGCACCTACACACTCGAAGAGACTTACGAGGTTCTCGACGCCATCGATCGGCGCGATTTTCCGCACCTGGCCGAGGAACTGGGCGATTTGCTGCTGCAGGTGTTGTTCTACGCGGAAATGGCGGCCAACGAGGGGCGTTTCACAATCAGCGATGTTCTGGAGCACCTGAACCGCAAACTGGTGCGGAGACATCCGCATGTGTTTGGCGAGGAAGCTTCGCGCGCGGCTGGAAATCGCGCTGACGTGGATGCAGCGGTGGAAGGCTCGGCGGCCGCGGTGCTGCGCAACTGGGAGGAGATCAAGGCTGCGGAGAAACGTGCAGCCCGTGATGCCCAAGAGAGCTCGACGCCGACGGTGGAGAGGGCAGCCTCCCGGCTGGACAGCGTGCAGCGGGCGTTGCCCGCGTTGACCGAGGCCGCCAAACTGGGCTCCAAAGCGCAAAAGGCGGGCTTTGACTGGGCAAACTGGCGCGATTTACTGCCCAAGTTGGAAGAAGAGATTGCGGAAGTCAAGGCGGAGGCCGAGAAATCAAGTGCTGAGACAGCAGGTAGTGAGAAGGTCGGCGGTTCAAGTAAGAATCCAGGCGTGCAAGCGGAGCTGGGCGATCTTCTGTTCACGGCCGTGAACCTGGGCCGGCATTTGGGCGTGGACGCGGAGATGGCGTTGCGCGGCTGCAATTTGCGTTTTCGCGAACGCTTCAGGGAGATGGAGTCGGCCGCTCCCAGGCCGCTTGAAGAGCTTTCAGCCGATGAGCTGGAAGCGCTTTGGGCGGCGGCCAAGAAGAAGTTGGCGGAGGGCATCGAAGACGGCTCAATGGCCGCTTTCGTCACGCTGGCGAAGGCGACGGCGGGCGCGTGATCGAAATTCGCTGCTGCGAAGGTTTCGACGAGATGGAGGCCTGCGTCCAGCTCCAGATTCAGACCTGGGGCTATGACGAAACCGATGTCCTGCCCCGCAAGATGTTCCTGCTGGAGCAGAAGATCGGCGGGCAGGTGATCGGGGCCTTTGAGACCGGGATCGGCGACGAGCGATCAGGAGTCAAGGATCAGCGGTCAGAGACCAGAGATCGGAGAACAGAAATCAGACATCAAAGATTAGAGGTCAGGAGCCAGAAGATGGTGGGTTTCGCTCTCTCTTTGCCTGGGATAAAGCATAGGTCCGATGGGCCGCAAGCTTATTTGCATTCGCACATGCTGGCCGTGAAAGAGGCGTATCGCAACCGGGGAATCGGCGCGCAACTGAAACGCCGCCAACGGCTTGAAGCGCTCTCCAGGGGCATCACGCATATGGAATGGACGTTTGATCCACTCGAAATCAAAAATGCTTTCCTCAATATCCACAGGCTGGGAGCGATTGCGCGCACATACCGGACGAATTTCTATGGTGTATCCTCATCTCGGCTGCAGGGTGGACTCCCCACCGACCGTCTCGTGGCGGAATGGGAGCTGGATTCGCCGCGGGTGTTGGCGATTCTGGATGGACGCCCGGCAGACGGACAAATCGTCGAGGAACGGATTCCGGTGCCTGCCAGTATTTACCGGTGGAAGGCAAGCGAGGCGGACCGGGACCGCGCCCTTGCCGTTCAATCGGAGAACCGCCGCAAGTTTCAAGAGGCATTTTCCCACGGGTTGGCCGTGATCGGCTTTACCCGGGATGCAGAAGGAAATGGAGTCTTCGAGCTAGGCCGTCTGGCCCAATCGGAGCAGGGTTCAGGTTCCGAGGAACTGAAAAATTTATGAGAATCGATGCAATTATTCTGCGCGAACTGCACATGCCGCTGGTGCGCCCTTTTGAGACCAGCTTTGGCGTCACCACCAACCGGAGGGTTCTGCTGGCGGAGATTCAATCCGAGGGGCTAACGGGCTGGGGTGAATGTACTGCGGGCGAGCGGCCCTACTTTTCTGAAGAATCCACCGACACCGCGTGGCAGGTGATCGTCCACGAATTGGGACCGATGTTGGCCACGGAGTCGCCCGAACACGGCGGTGACTGCCCGCGCATCTTCCATCACGTGCGCGGCAACCGCATGGCCAAAGCGGCCCTGGAAAACGCGATCTGGGATCTCGAGGCGCAGCGCGAGGGCATTTCCCTGTCGCGCCTGTTAGGCGGTGTGCGCGAGACTGTTCCGTGCGGCGTTTCGTTGGGCATCCAGCCGTCGATTGCGGAACTGCTCTCGAACATCGAGCGCGAACTGGCGTCCGGGTACCAGCGCATCAAGCTGAAATGCAAGCCCGGATGGGACGTCGAGGTCTTCGAGCGGGTGCGCAACCGCTGGCCCGATATCACCTTGAGCTGCGACGCCAATTCGGCTTACCGGCTGCGCGATGTCGAACACATTGCCTCGTTCGACGCTTTCGAACTGCTGATGATCGAACAGCCTTTATGGCACGACGACTTTTTTTATCACTCCATGCTGCAGAAGCGCTTGCAGACGCCGATTTGCCTCGACGAATCGATCCACAACCGCCGCGATGCGCTGGCCGCGATCGAGGCTGAATCGTGCAAGATCATTAACATCAAGCTGGGGCGCGTGGGCGGATTCTCCGAGGCCATCGCCGTGCACAATGCGGCCCAGGAGCGCGGAATTCCTGTCTGGTGCGGAGGCATGCTCGAAAGCGGCATCGGCCGGGCGCATAATATTGCGCTCTCGTCGCTCGAAAATTTCACCCTGCCGGGCGATGTCTCGGCTTCAGCCCGTTATTGGGCCGAGGATATTATCGAACCCGAAGTGACGGTGTCGCGGGAGGGCGAAATCGCGATTGCAGATGCGCCGGGACGCGGTTACGAAGTGCGCTCGGACCTGATTGAGCGGCTTACGGCGCGCAAAGAAATGATCCGCGCGTATGAGCTGGTGGGATAGCAGAACGGGTTCACCGTTCCCGGGGTTCCATCCCTGGTTCCTTTGGTTCCCTGTCCTCTCGGTCCGTAATTCCCCCGGTCCCTGTTCCCTTTCCAGCTTCCGGCTGCGCCGGCTGAGGGGTTTCCCGGCCGCGAATGCGAAGATTCAAGAGCTCCGTTTCTATCCGTTCGGCTCAATCCGCTTACGCGTAGATAAAAAGGTTCATGAACCCTGAATCCATGTGGTCCTGCTGGTGGCAATGAAAGAGCGTGTTGCCGGGATTGGTGGCCAGCAGGTCGGCTTCGACGACGGTTTTTGCTTCCACAATGACCACATCTTTGTGAACTCCACTCACCGGCTTGCCTGCTATCGAAACCAGCTCAAAGTTATGCCGGTGCATGTGCACGGGATGGTTGTCGGTGCTGTGGTTTTCGAAGACGAGCCGATGGCGCAGGCCCTGATGGAGCGGAATGGGCGAAGTGTGAGGATACGATTTTCCGTTGATCATCCATTCATCGAAGGCGCCCTGACCTTTGAACCTGGAAGTGAAAACAAGCGGGACGGTCACATCGGGGGTATAGGCTTTAGGCGCCCGATCGCCGAAAGCGCGATAGTCCCATTCGAGAGAGTCCACACGCGGCGCTTGGGGCTTTCCTGCGTGGCCGGCGTACTCGATGATCGCGCCCATGCCGGCTCTTAAAAAATCGTCCTGCGCCTCGCCCAGGACCCAGACGCCGGGATGGTTCATCACTACGAGAGCCGTGATCCGCTCGGCTGGCCCCATCCGTAGGAGCTCGACCCAAGCCGGCGTGGCGACCGGAGC
>JASHUH010000235.1 GCA_030040115.1 Acidobacteriaceae bacterium
TGCGCATGATCTGGCGGCTGGTGTGCAGCGAGAAGGGACGGGGCTCGCGCAGCAGAATCATGTCATCGATTTCGCTGAGCAGGCGGTTGCCCTTGTGGCGATTGCAGGCATGGCAGCAGGCCACCAGGTTCTCCCAGGTGGAATTGCCGCCACGGGAGCGGGGCACTACGTGGTCCAGGGTGAGCTCGCTGGGCGGCATGGCCTCCCCGCAGTACTGGCAGGTGTTGCGGTCGCGCAAGAGGATGTTCTTGCGCGAAAGAGCGCGGGTTTGGTGCGGGATGCGGCGGTACTCGAGCAGGCGGATAACCGAAGGCATGGGGATGCGGCTGCGCTGGGCGTGCAGGATGAGGCCGTGCTCCTCCTCAGTGCGCGCAATGCCCTTGAGCACCAGCACCAGGGCGCGGCGCGCGCCGCAAATGTTAATGGGCTCGTAAGAGGCGTTGAGCACCAGCACCGGCATCTGCAAAATATGGCTCGGATGTGCGGTGTGCTGCCCGAAGGCGTGTTCTGCGGCCAGCGCGGCGGCGCGCGCAATGGCTTTCTGCTTGCGAGCGTGACCCATGGCTTTTCCCAGCGACATGTGCTGCCTCCGTTAAAAATCTTGCGAGCCTATGGATTCCAGCGTGCTTACTGCCATCGGGCCTGCTGTTTGCGGCCGTGCGTCGGGCGCTCGGCTGCTCCATGGCGCGATTTCTTCTCGGCTCTGCGATGGGTCGGATGCCGATGAATCGATGCGCCGCGCCCGAGCCAGGGTGGCCACCCAGACCGAGGCGGCGCCGGCGCGGAGGAGCGCCTGCGCGGCGGCGCGGGCTGTGGCTCCCGTGGTCAAAATATCGTCAATGAGCAGAATGTGTCTCGAGCTCACCGCGGCCGGTTCGGAGACCGAAAACGCGCCGCGGACATTGAGGCGCCGCATGCGGGGTGTGAGCCCAGCTTGGCTTTCGGTGGCGCGCAGCCGCATAAGCGTGTGCGCGGCCAGGCTGAGCCGCCACTGCGGATGGCTTTGACGCAAGCAGGCCAGCGCCTCTTTCGCCAAAATCCGCGCCTGATTGAAGCCCCGTTGGGCGTGTTTGGACTTATGCAGCGGAATGGGAACCACGAGCATCTCGGCGGGAGCCTGGCCTTCCAAATGCGCAATCGCTTCGGCCAGCCTGCGGCCCAATCCCCGCGCGGCCGTATGGAGGCGGCCGTATTTGAGGGCGTGGATCGCCTCCCTCATCGCGTCTTCGTACAAACCGTAGGCCACGGCCCGCACAAACGGGGGCGGAGCCAGACGGCAAACCCGGCACAGTTCCGGAGTCGCGCTGAGGCCAAACCTGTCCACTGTGTCGCCGCAACGTGCGCACGCAGCACCACGGAGGGGCGAGATTTCGACCCAGCAAGCATCACAAATTGGCGCGGGAGAAAAGCGCGGCAGAGGAGAACCGCAAAGAGAGCAAGAGGCGGGCAATAGAACGCAGCTAAACGCGTCAAGGGGACTTCGGAGTACGCGGACCACAGCTCGCCACCGCGTGATCTCCGAAGGTGGAAGGTCGACGGCAAGTAAACCGACCCTGCTGAAGACACACCTCACGACAGGAGACGGAACTTGCGCCCCCTTCTCACAAGTATACCCGCGCCCGGGATGGATTTCCATAGGCAGCCGCCGTGAACCGGCTCGCTATGGGTAGCCACCATCCAGGAACGCGGGGTTGAAAGGGTTTCAAATCGAACAAGTGACGACCGCCAAGCGAGCGGCCCGCAACCACCTATCCCCGTAGGCGAAAGCCCGTTGTTTCAAGAGGAGCGTGGAGCCGCCACGCTTTTGCGATTATCCATGGTGACTATGTTCGTGATGCGGCGCCGCGTTTCTCTCTCTCTCTTTCTCTCTCTTGCTCACGGCGGTTACGCTCATCCTCTTGCTCACGACGGTCACGCTCATCCGCTTTGTGGGCCGCATCCTTTATGTTGCCCCACGCCTTTTCCGCCTTGCCCTTCACTTGCTGGCCGGCGCCTTCAGCTTGCGTATTGGGGTTGCCGGTCCATTCCCCCGCTTGCCGCTTAATTCTTCCTGCGGCATCGTCGACCGCGCCTTTCACTTGATCCTTATTCATTATTCACCTCCGTGGGGTTGTTAACTAACCTTCATCTTGCACTCAGGACTGCTTAGGTTCACGCCTAAGTTGAGATCCGCAAAGCATTTGCTGGCCGCTCACAGTGCGGATCTCCGGCCCGTAATTAGCTGGATCAGCAAAACGACCAGCGCGATCACCAGCAGTAAATGAATAAACCCTCCCAGTGTGTAGGAAGTCACGACTCCCAACAGCCACAAAACCAGGAGAATCACGAAAATCGTCCATAACATGTGTGCCGCCTCCTGAGCTTTCGCGCTCACTACGGCTTCGACAACTGAGGCTTGGACGCGGTTGCGGCGAAAATTGGTTGGCTCCGCGAGTCTCTCGCCGCCAGTCTCGATAAATCCTGTTCTACTTGGAAGAGTAAGTTGCGGTGCGAACCAAAAGAGAAGGGAGGGAAATGGATACAGGCGGATATCTACACGAAACAAATCATGGTAGATGGTTCAGTTCGGAGCTTCCATCTGAAAAGCAGCCTCCCGCGCACACGGCGCATCATAGGCCAATTACAAGCCACGCAGACTCGAACGCGTGTGCCGCTGGTTCCGCTCGGATGCGCGATGGAAAGGAGGAATCTCAAAAATCGAGTTATCGAATGACTGATCGTCGAAGGGATATCCCACTTCCGCACATGTAACTTGTCGGGCCGGAGCCGGATGAACTTTGTACTTTGTTTCCCGTGAGCTTATTGCCGGTTTACCACGGACAGGCTTGAATTTCGAATGAGCCGGAATGGAACTAACTTGGGAAAGGAGTTCACATGCTTTTGCTGATCATTCTGATCCTGTTGATTTTTGGCTTTGGATACGGCGGCTATAGGATGGGTCCCGGATGGGGCTATTACGGAGGCGGCACCGTCAGTTTGCTTCTCACCATCGTAATCATCCTTCTGTTGCTAAGGGTGATTTGAGCAGTTCCACTGCGCTGAGGAGGCGATAGGCAACAAGGAGCCGACGCGAAGGTCCGGCTCCTTGAGCATTTCTCCTTCCAAGTTGGCCCTCGTAATTTTAATCGAAGTTGGCGATCCTTTGCGGGGAATCGCCACTGGAATTCCGGGCTTCAGGATAGAGCAGAGGAAGAGGTGTTGCAGGCAAGCGAAACATCTGAGTCACCCGGCTTGGAGGGCCCGTCCGCAGCGAGGGCTCTGGTCCGATTTCCATCCCCCTGGAGTGGCCGCCGTGGCGCGTACACCGCTAAATCACGCCGGCCATATACGCCTCGGAGGGACGCGGTGCGCCCGCCTTTGGGCTGTACTCGGCCAGCACCACCGGCGACAGGGTGATCACCGGGCAATGCGCATGGGCCAGCGTCTTGTAGACGACGCCGTGCCTGGTGATGGCGGCAAATGCCGACGCCCCTTGCGCGCCCAGCACGATCAAATCGGCCTGTTGCGCGCGGCTCTGGTAGAGCAGCTCCTCGGTGGGATCGCCGGGGACCACGATGGTCTGAATTTCAATCTTCTCCTCCAGTCTGGAGGGCACGAGCGCGAAGAGTTCCGATTCGACATCATCGAGCGACCTGCCGGCGAGAAACTCCGCCCGATCCTGCGGCCGGATCACGTGTTGCAGGACAAGGCGAGCCCCGTGCTGCGCCGCCAGTTCGGCGGCAAAGCTGGCCACCACGCTGCTGGCTTGTTGCAGGCTCACCGCGCACAAAATCGTGCGTGTGGCAAAGTTGCGATAGGCGCCGTTCACCACCTCAGGCCCGATAATGTAAACGGGCACTCGGGCTGAGCGCAGCACCGCTTCCGCCACAGAGCCGACCAGGAGCTTCCCTATAGGGCCGGGCGAGTGTGTGCCCATCACAATGCGATCGATTTCGCGCTCGCGAGCGTAAGCCAGAATTTGATCCGCGGGCAATCCCGGCCGCACCACCACCTCGCATTGGCCCCCTGCTTCGCGGACCCGTTGTGCGAGTGGCTCCAGGTGCTGCTTCTCGGCCCGCGCTGCGGCGGCGTAGTCGTAATAGCGGATTCCCGAGGTCTCTGACGCCGAAACCACCAGCGTGTCGTAGGCGTGAAACAGAATCAGATCCGCGTGGAATTCCACGGCTTGGGCAAGCGCAAATTCAAATGCCTTCTCATTCGCGGGGATCTCGGAGGCAAAAAGAATCGTCGAGGGCCTGCTCCAACCCGGCTTCATGACCGCTGCCATGAGATACCTCCTGCTGATGCAATAAGTTCAGTACTCCAGTTTCAGTATTCCAACGCTCGCGCCCGATTACCGTGCCATAACGCACACGAACCGGTGAGATATCTCACACCGTCCGGCTGGTCAGCCAGCTTGGGAGCCCGACAGTTCCCCTCGCATCCAACTCAAAATAAAAGTCTAGCCCTAATTTATTGATTATTAAGAAAATTATCCTCCAATTTCAGTTTTTTGTCGACTTTCGCAATCGAACCAGTCGATCCCTGGTCGACCCACTCGACGGATCAAGTGATCTGAATCACAGCCTGCCGCCGCTGAAACTGTTCTTCTTGAATGGGAATCGCGGCGCACTGGAATGGTTGCCCAATTGGGATTTAAGTGCCGCCGGCCTGCTTCGGAGCCGGCCATCCATTCCTCTCCGGCCGAAGCAGCCCCTTTGTTCCGTCCGGGCCCCACCACGATTCGCAAGGAGGCGCCATGCAGCCGATGCATTCCATTCCCGCCCGGGGCGGAATCAACTACGATGAATCCCCGTTTCTCGCCATTTGGGAAGTCACCCAATCCTGCGACCTGGCCTGCAAACATTGCCGCGCCGCCGCGCAGCCTATGGCGCACCCCGATCAACTCACCCATGCCGAGGGCAAGGCGCTCATCGACCAGATCGCCGCAATGCACATCCCCATCTTCGTGTTCACCGGAGGCGACCCCCTGAAGCGCCCCGATGTCTACGACCTCATTCACTACGCCGCCGACAAAGGCGTCCACGTCGCCCTCACACCGAGCGCAACACCCCTTCTAACCCGCGAAGCCATCTTCAAATTGAAGGAAGCGGGCCTGGTGCGGCTCGGCATCTCGCTGGACGGGTCGACCCCGGAGATTCACGACGCTTTTCGTGGGCTGCCAGGGGCCTGGGCGCGCACCATCCAGGCGATTGAGTGGGCGAACGAGGCCGGTATTCCCATCCAGGTTCACTCCACTGTCAGCCGGCACAACGCGCACGATCTGGACAACCTTGGCAATCTCTTTGAGCGCCTCGCCATCGTCATGTGGAATGTCTTTTTCCTGGTTCCTGTGGGCCGCGGCCAGCTCGCCGACTTGCTCTCCGGCGACGAGTTTGAACAGGTCTTTGGCAAGATTTACGAGCTTTCCCACCGCGTGAATTTCCAGATCAAGACCACTGAGGCCATGCACTACCGCCGTTACCTGCTCCAACACAACCTGGAGGAGCGACGGATTGGCCACGGTCACGGCAGCGGTCATCCACAGAGTGCGGCGGCCGCGGCGCCAATATCGGCCACGGCGGCCTATGAGCCCGGCGCACCCACTGCTGACGCGGCTACCCGCAACCGCAGTTGGGCCACACGCCGCGTCAACGACGGCAAGGGGTTTGTCTTTGTTTCCCACGTGGGCAACGTTTATCCCAGCGGATTCCTGCCCATCCACGCCGGCAATATCCGCGAAACGCCGCTGGCCGAGATCTATCAGAACGCACCCATCTTCAAGGCCCTCCGCGACACGTCGCGTCTCGAGGGCAAGTGCGGCGCCTGCGAGTACAAGGAAATCTGCGGCGGCAGCCGCGCCCGCGCCTACGCCCTCACCGGCGACCCGCTGGCCCAGGAGCCCTGCTGCATTTACCAGCCCAGGAACTGGACTCCGCGCGCCGAAGGCGAACCTGCCGCCATTTGCCAGCCTGAAATTTCCACGCCATTGGTCACGCTGTAGGACCGCACAGCAGCAAGCTCCTGCAAGGGCAGCGTCCGGATCGGTCCCTTGACACTGGATCGCGGGGAACGATAAAGTCGCGCAGTTGTAGGAGATGACTGCGTGAAACGACACGTCTATTTATGGATAGGGGTGGCCGCGCTGGTTGCGGTCGCGATAGCGAGCGTGGTGCTCGTCAAGCGGAGCAGGAATGTGCGCGCCGCGGGCGACGGCGACGAAGTGATGGTTCCCAAGTTTGAAGTGGATCCCTTCTGGCCCAAGCCATTGCCGAACCATTGGATTCTGGGCATGACCATCGGCGTGGCGGTGGATGCGCAACAAAACGTGTGGATTGTGCACCGGCCGCAAACGCTGGACAGGATGGAGTCCTACCTCACCCGCGGTGAGGCGGATTGCTGCACGGCGGCGCCGGATGTGCTGGAATTCGACCCCGCGGGAAACCTGATCCGGCACTGGGGCAAGGCGCCGGGTCACGATTGGCCAAGCTCCAATCACGGCATCACCATCGATAGCGATGGGAACGTGTGGCTGGGAGGAAATGGCGCCGGTCAGCCCGGCCCGCCTCCGGGGAGTGCGGCCCAATTCGCGGCTGCGCCGGCACCCGCTCCCGATGCGGAGGTCAACGCCAAACAGGTTTACCATGACAGCTTTATCCTCAAGTTCAGTCCGGACGGGAAGTTCCTGGGCGAGATCGGGCGGGCCAACGGAAGCCAGGGAAGCCTCGACACCAAAAACGTGAAGGGCGTAGCCGAGATCCGCTTCATTCCGGGGACGCACAATTTGATCGCAGCCGACGGCTACGGGAACCATCGCGTTTCGGTGTGGAATGCAGATACGCTGCAGTTTGTCAAGATGTGGGGCGCGTATGGACACACGCCGAGCGACGAGCGGCTGCCGATGTACAATCCGAATTCACCGCAGTTCGGCAACCCGGTGCATTGCGCCGCGCCGTCCCATGATGGGCTGATTTATGTCTGCGACCGCAAGAACAATCGCGTTCAGATCTTCAAATACGACGGAACCTACGTGAAGCAGTTTGTCGTGGAGCCCAATTCGAAGGGAGACGGGGCACCTTTTGACATTGCTTTCTCTCCCGATCCCGAGCAGAAGTTCATGTACATTGCCGACGGCACGAACATGAAGATCCATGTCTTCGACCGCAAGTCGCTGAAAGAGCTGTACAGCTTTGGCGATGGAGGCAGGCAGCCGGGGGAGTTTTATGCGGTGCACAACATTGTGACCGACGCCAAGGGCGACATCTTCACCACCGAAACCTATCATGGCCAACGCGTGCAAAAGTTTGTGTACAAGGGGCT
>JASHUH010000236.1 GCA_030040115.1 Acidobacteriaceae bacterium
GCGTACGTGGCTTTTGCGCTGCCGAAGTGAACGGCGTGCGCGGGCAGGTTGGGAGCGGCGAGCGACTTTGCATCCGTGCGGCGCGCCTTCTGGGAGCGATGCGCCTCAGACCTGGAGATGGGCGCGGAAGCGAACGGCCGTGTAGGGGCACTTGCGCTCGAATTCGGCGAAATTGACATGGATGCCGAGGCCCGGCGCGTCGGGCAGGCGCACCACGCCGTTTTTCTGGATGGGATACGTGCCCTCGGTCATTTCGACGAACAGGTCGTTGTCGGCGGCTTCGCATTCGTGGATGAGAAAGTTCCGGCAAACCGACATCGTTGACATGGATGCGATGGTCGCAATCGGGCCGCTGCACTGATGCGGAGCCACTTCGACGCCGTAGGCCTCGGCCATGTTGGCGATCTTACGCAGCTCCGTTACGCCGCCCGCGTGCATTACGTCGGGCTGAATGATCGACGCGCCTTTGGCGTCGAGTAACTGCTTGAACGCGAAGCGCGAGAACAGGCCTTCGCCGGTGGCGACCGGAACGGGGCTCTTGGCTGCGACTTCGCCCAGTCCTTCGGGACTCTCCCTGAGCGTCGGTTCCTCGATCCACAAGGGATGGTACGGCGCAATGGCTTGTGCAAACTGAATCGCCGTGCGCACGGTAAAGGTCTCGGAACACTCGAGCGCAATATCGGCCTGGTTGCCGAAGACGCCGCGGACCGCAGCCAGTTCGGCCACGTCCTTGTCGATGCGCTCTAATTCAGTGTCGGCTTGGGGCAACGTGTATTTCACCGCCGTCCAACCTTGCTCGCGGGTGCGCGCAGCCCATTCTTTCAGAGTGGGGAGGTCGCGTTTGCCGCCCGGAAGCTGAGCGTCCCAGTGGGTGTAGTACACCCGCAGCTCCTGGCGGATGGGCCCGCCGAGGAGGGCGTATAAAGGCACTCCCAGTCGCTTAGCTTGAATATCCCAGAGCGCCATGTCGATAGCCGATAATCCGGTCATCAGCGCCGCGCCGTTGCGCCAGCGCGAAGCCTGGTAGTATGCGCGATCCCAATGCTCTTCAGGGCCGGCGGGATCGCGGCCCACATACTCCGGCTCCAGCCAGCGCAGCGCGGATTCGGCAATGTCGGTCCGGCCTTCGAGCGTGGCTTCGCCGAGGCCCGTGATGCCGGCGTCCGTGTGCACCTCGACAAACATGAGATCGCGCCAGCGCACGGAAACCTTGTGGATGTCGAAGCCGGTGATTTTCACCTTTCCCGGCGCCTGGGCTGCGCCGCGTAAGGCGGAAGTGGCCAGCGGCGCGGCGGCGAGACTCTTGAGTACAGACCTTCGGTTCAGCACGGGAGCATTATAACCACGGGCGCGGAAAGGCCGACAAGCAGCGTGCGGCCCGCGTAGTAGGTCAATTGCCTCAGGAGCCCTAAGCCTTCCGCGTCGTGGCGCGTTAATTCACGGCCTGGGGAGGAGCTTGCAGATGGGCGCTGGCGACAATCAAAATGGGATGGATCCGCCTCATCGCGAGGAATGTAAGTGTTTGAAAACCAAGGACGTCGATTGTGCGATTGGCGCAAGTATTTGAAGATGCACGGCTTAGCTATGGTTGCGATGATAAGTGATTGAAAATACGTGGGATGCTGGCCGGGTGGATCGCTCTGGCAGGTATTTCCGGCTCTGCGCCAACGGCCATTTCCGACATTGCGCCAACGGCCATTTCCGGCTCAGGACATGTGGCCGGCTCGGGGCACGGCGCCGGCGGACTGTTTGGAGACGGTTCTTGCGCGACGGGCAGGGCGCCGGATCGACGGCTAACGCCAAGCCACTCTCGCCGTGACTCCCGGCGGGTACATTGCGCAAGTTACCGGAAATTGGTCAGTCTGCTCACTGCACTGATCAGATGGGAAAGCCGGGTGATTCGCTATTTCAGCTAAAATAGCTATTTTCATGCAGACCGTCCTTCAGGACTGGGAGGAAAGCGCTTGGACGGTTGCAGCAATCAATCCCGCGACGTCGGAAGGGCTGGCTTCGGCCGCGGGCTCCCAGCTAAATTCGCGCAGTGTCGCGCTGGTGATGGGTCCGATGGAGACAGCCGGGACTCCCGCGAATGGAAATGCGATCCTCGCTTGGCGCGCAGCCTCTGCCAAATGCGTTACGCTCGACGAGCTGGTAAACGTCGCCGCGTTAATTCCCGTCTGCAAGGCCCGCCGCAGCAGCCCCGGCGCAGCCTCCGGCAGCACATTCCGGTAGGCTTCCACGATCTCGATTTCCGCTCCGGCCGCCCGCAGAGCGTCGGGAATCACATCCCGCGCAACTTCCGCCCGCGCCAGAAGAATTCGTTTGCCGCGGATTTGTTCCGCCAGACAGCCAAGCAAAGATTCCGCTATATAGGTTTCCGGAACCAGGGAGACGCTAAAGCCGGCATTTCGCGCCGCGGCAGCCGTGGCTGCGCCTACAGTTGCGATCTGGGGCTGGGCAGCGGGTGCAAAAGAAATGCCGAGAGAGGCGGATCGCTCCACCAGCGCCCGCACCGCATTGGCGCTGGTAAAAACGACCCAATCGTAGCCGCCGAACCCGCGCAGGGCGCGATCGAGCGGAGCCAGATCGGCGGGCGGCTGAATTTCCAGCACCGGAACCTCGACCGGCTCCGCGCCAACGGCGCGCAAACCATCGCTGAGCTTGCCTGCCTGGTGCGCGGCGCGGGTCACCAACACCCGCCGGCCGCTCAACGCCAAGCTCATCACGCCGCACCGCCAACCGCTCCGCTGCCGGCGGCCAGCAGCGGACCGGCGCCGGCTTCGAGGAGCAAATCAGCCGCATGGCGACCAAAGGCGATGGGATCGCCATTCTCGGCCGGCGATCGATCATAGATGCGCACTACTTTGCCAGTCTGAGGCGAGGCTACGATCGCAAAAATCTCATTGTACGCGCCGGACATATCCGTCTCCGTCATCGACGGCCGGCAATGAATGCCGATCGGGACTTGGCATCCGCCGCCCAGCGCCGCCAACGCAGCCCGCTCGGCTGTCACCGCGAAGCGCGTATCGGGATGGTCGAGGAATGCAAGCGCTTCAAGCGTCGCCGCATCCTCCTTGCGCGCCTCGATTCCGAGCGCGCCCTGGCCAGCCGCGGGGCAAAAATGTTTTGGGTCGAGCCGCTCCCGCACCCAATCGGTCCTGCCCAGCCGGTCAAGGCCGGCGGCGGCCAGCAAGATTGCTTCCACCTGACCTTCGGCCAGCTTGCGCAACCGCGTATCCACGTTGCCGCGAAATTCGACCGCCTCAAGAGCAGGCCGCAGGGCCTTCAACTGCGCGCGCCGTCGTTGGCTGCTGGTTCCCACGCGTGCGCCATCGGGCAGGGCGATCAAATGCGCGTGTTTGACGGAGACAAATGCATCCCGCGGATCGACACGGGGCGGCGTAGCGGCCAGCGTAAACGGCTCGGGAAGCTCGGTGGGCAAATCCTTGAGCGAGTGCACGGCGAGGTGCACACGCCCCTCGGTCAGCGCCTCCTCAATTTCCCTGGTGAACATTCCCCTGGATCCGACCTGCGCGAAGGTCATTTCCTGGAGCCGGTCGCCGGTGGTCTTGATGACTTCGATCTCGACAATGTGGCCTTCGCCGCGCAACAAAGCGGCAACGTGGTTAGCCTGCCATAGCGCCAGTTGCGAGCCGCGGCTGCCGATGCGCAGCTTCATCGGCCCGCCTCCACTCGCGTCCGGGGCTCAGCGTGGCGCTCGGCGCGGGATGCGGCTTCGCGTATAGCTTCCTGCGCCTTCTCGAATTGAACGCCGCCTCGCTCCGGCGTAGTTTGCGCCGGGTCCGGCGCCGCCGATACCGACCACGCCTCGCAGAGCGCGTCCAGCCGCACCGAATCACCATCACGCGCGGCCTGCTTGAGGGCTTGCATCGGTGGGTGCAGGAACTTGTTCACCAACCCGCGTGTCAGGGCCTCCACGGCGGCAAGTTGATCAGGCGTCAATGCGCCCAGCCGCGCGTGAATGCGCTGCAACTCGGCTATACGAATCTCTTCGGCCTTGCGTTGCAGCGCCACGATCGCCGGCGCAGCGTTCACGGCGCGCTGCCGCTGGTGGAACCGCTCCACTTCGGCGGCAATCAGCGTCTCCGCATCCACAGCCTCCCGGCTGCGCTCCTGCAGGTGCGCCGCAGCAACCTGCTGCAAGTCATCGATGTCGTATACAAAGATGCCGTCTAGCTTGTTCATCTCCGGATCGACATCGCGAGGCACGGCGATATCGATGAAGAACATGGGCCGGTTCTTGCGCCGGTGCAGAAAGGCGTGCCCATGCTCGGGGCGGAAAATGGGGTGCGGCGCTCCGGTTGAGCTGATGACGATGTCGGCCTCGCTCGCGGCCTCATGAAGCTGATCGGAGGGAACCACGCGCCCCTGGAAATCCGCGGCGATGCGGTGCGCCCGTTCGGCGGTGCGGTTCGACACCAGAATCGCTCCCGCGCCTTGCTGCACCAGGTGCCGCGCCGCCAGTTCGCTCATCTTGCCCGCGCCCACCAGGAAAACCGTGCGCCCCTGCAGCGAACCGAAGATCTTCCGCGCCATCTCCACGGCCACCGAGGCGATGGAAACGGAGTTCGAGCCGATGCCGGTCTCTGACCGGGCTTTTTTCGCGGCGGCAAAGGCGCTTTGCAGCAGATATTCGAGATGTCCGGCCACCGTCCCCGCGGCGCGCGCCACCGCGAAAGCTTCTTTCACCTGCCCCAGAATCTGTGGCTCGCCCACCACCATCGAATCCAGGCTGGCCGCCATGCGGAAGAGGTGGCTTACAGCGTCCTTGTCACGATATTCGTAAAGGTGAGGGGCCAGCGTCGCGGAAGAAATCCCGAAGTAGCTCGCCAGAAAACCTCGGAGTGGGTTCTCTTCGCCCTCCAGCAAAGCCAGCAGCTCCACGCGATTGCAGGTGGAAACAATCATGCACTCCGTGACGCCCGGAGCCGCGGCCAGCGCCCGCGTCGTTTCCGGTAGTTCCTCTCGCGAGATGGCGATCCGCTCCCGCAGCGCGATGGGCGCTGTTTTGTGGTTCACGCCAACGAGTGCGAGTGTCATTTGGGACCGAACCTGTTCAATTGGCTGAAAAGATTGGCGACCCAGACGGCCATCAGAACCACCAGGACAGCCCCTGAAACATAAGCCGCCTTGCGCCCACGGAGCCCGGCGCCACGGCGCATCAGAAGCAGCACGACATAAACAACCCAGCAGACGAACGAAGCGACAATTTTCGGATCAAGAAGATATGCGCTTCCAACTGCCGTTTCCTGCACCAGCACCGCCCCCAGCGCCAGCCCCACCGTCATGCATGGAAAGCCGAACTCCAGCGTGGCGTCAGCGATTCGCTCCAGCGTGCCGAGCGGCGGCAGCCAGTCAATCAGCACCCACCATGAACGCTTTCCCGGCCTGGGCTTGGATTTGATCCGTTTTTCCTGCACAAGATAGAGCACGCTGGCCAAGAGGCTGAAGCAAAGAGCCGCGTAAGCGAGCAGCAGTGCGATGATGTGCGCCACCAGCCAGCTCATCCGCACGCCTTCTGAGGGGAAAACGTACCGGCCGGGCCCCATCGCCGGAATCAGAACCAGGAAGAATGTCGCCGGTAAGGCGAAGATTCCAAGCGAGATGGCGTCATAAAACCACCAGACCAGGAAAAACAGCCCGGCTACGGCAAACCCGAGCAGCGACTCGATTTCCCGGCCGCCCACCGGCATCCACCGATGCTCCTGCATCAGCATCTCGACCACGGAGACAAAGTGAAAAAACAGGCCCATGCCGCCCAGATGTACGCAATACCGGCGCGCCCGGTCGTTTGAATAGAGAACCGCTGGGAAGACGGCGACTGCTGCCGCTGCGTAAAGAATGGCCGCAACTCGGAGCCAGAGGAGGTACATCTCGATGTTCACCTTAAGACGTTAGGAGCCTTTAAACTGTGATCCAAATCACCAAATAGGGCAGGGAATTGGCCGATTCAGTCCCGCCGGAGGCGTGCAGTCTATTGACTCTATGGTAAATTGTCGGCGGAGCCGGCTGCTTAAGGGCGGATTGGACGGGCGCGAGAGGAGACGGGTGGGGGTAGTGAGAAGCCACTCCCACCAGAACCTTGGGGCATGCAGTTACGGTCGAGCGAAGTGGGTGGCAATAGTCCGTCGGAGCCCACGGGGCGATGAAGCCAGGGCCCCACACGGGGGCGAGGCCTGCGACGATCTTAGCCCTGTCTCCCCCTTACTCTTTGTGCGCGACGAAGTTATCGGTACGGCCGGTCAGCTTGTCCGTCTCCTCGATCCGCATCGTATTTCCGTTCACGGTCATCCGCGTGACATGGACGACCGCGCCGCCGCGCTTTTCGGTTTCCTCAATGGTATGGGGATTAATGGTCTTCACAGACACACTATCAAAGCCGTACGCGCCCTTCACCGGAGCGCTGGTTCCGTCGAGCTTCGCGGTAAAGGTTTCGCCGCTGGCCTCGGTCGTGGTGATCTTTTGCCCGGTCACTTTTTCGGTGAAAGTCAGGCCGTTGGAGGTTTCATTCAACTTTTCGATCCGCCATTGCCCGGAGGTTGCGTGCACCCCGGAAGGCAGGACACCCACACGGACGCAGAGAATCTCAGAAGCGACCGGCTTGGAGCCGTTCATGGGATGGACGGTCGTCTTTACCGTTAGCTCCTTGCCATTGACGGAGACGGTTCGAGTCTGGTCGTAGGCCACGTTGCCGTGTTTTTTCGCGATGAGTTCGATGGCATGAGGATCGATATCGCGGACGCTTAGCGTATCGTACGGTTCGCCCCGCACCGCATGATCTTGCCCGTTCGCCTGAACGTCGATTACGGGGTTGCAACTGGTGCAGTGGTACCAGCCTTGGGCGACGTAGAAGTCATTCGATTGAGAGGAAAACTTCGACTGCGCGGCGTCGACGCGCCAGGCGCCATTGAAATCGGATTGCGCGCCGCACAACATGGTAGTCCACAGCACCGCGGCGACCAAAATCATGGGAACCTCACACCCCTCGAACTTGTTCATTAAGGCTATTCCTCCGGGGTTTGGGGGCTGGCGCTCTCGCCGGCAGGCCGGTTCGCAGCGGGAATGATGGGAAGGTCGCTGAAGTTTCGCGGAGGCCGGAGGCGGTCAGTCACGGCTGGGAGATTCGATGCATCTCTGGCGGGGAGGGTGGGCCGGGAAGGGGGGCTCGAATGGCGCCGGCGCTTACTGGACTACCGCTAGCCCCAGCCGTCGCGTTAGTCTGGAGCCAACGTGATCAGGGACGAAAATCAGAGCACGGCGTTTCTCCCTCTTGTTTTGGATGGGGGCTTAGTGGCGTCCCCGAGCGACTCCTCTGAGTCCGCCGGAGCGCCTTTGGACGCAGCGACTCCGCTGCCCGATGGCCACTCTGCGCCAAGGATCGGAGCTTCCGCAGGGTCCCCGAGAAAGCCAAATCGGACCTGACGCCGTTCCTACGGCAATGGGCGGCGGCGAAGCAGGAAAATCCGAATGCGCTGGTGTTCTTCCGCATGGGCGATTTTTACGAGCTCTTCTACGACGATGCGGCCGTGGCCAGCCGGGAGCTGCAATTGACGCTCACCGCGCGCGACAAGGAACGCAACATTCCGATGTGCGGCGTGCCTTTCCACGCTGTCGAGCAATATCTTGCGCGGCTGCTCCGGCGCGGCTACCGAATCGCTCTCTGCGACCAGATGGAGGACCCTAAGCTTACGAAGAAGCTGGTCAAGCGGGAAGTGACGCGCGTTCTTACGCCTGGAACTGCGCTCGACGCCAGCGTCGGCCAGGAGCGGAACAACTACCTGGCGGCCCTGTATGAATCCTGCGCCAAAGGCGCGCCCGTATGCGCGCTGGCGCTTCTTGACATTTCCACCGGTGAGTTTCGCACGACGGAATTTCGCGGCGAAAACGCCGGCGCGCGGGCCGCCGAGATGTTGGTAACCGCGGGACCGAGCGAAGTGCTTACTTCCGGCAGTGCAAAGCTTCGGCCCGACCTGAACTTGCCGGCAGGCGATCGCGTACCCGCTCAAACCAATGTCGAAGATTGGGTTTGGACCCGGGAATTCGCCGTGCCCCTCGTGGAGCGGCAACTCAACGTCCACTCGCTGGACGGCTTTGGGCTCAGCGGCCACGACGCTGCCGCGATTGCTGCTGGGGCCGTGCTCCACTACGTGAGGACCACGCAGAAAAACGAAGCCCTTCACATTGACAGCCTCAAGTTCGAGGAGCACTCGACTGCCCTCGAGCTCGACCAGGTGACGGTGCGCAATCTCGAGCTTGTCGAGCCGCTTTTTGCCGGTCAGGATGACCGGATTACCCTCTTCCGCACCCTTGACGCCTGCCAAACGCCGATGGGCAAACGCCTCCTCCGGGCGACCATCCTGCGCCCGCTCAACAGTGCGCCGGAGATTGAAGCCCGCTACGAAGCTGTGGCCGAAGCACATGCTGACCTGGTGAAGCGCGAAGAAATTCGGCGCGCATTTTCCGGAATTCTGGATTTGGAGCGGCTCCTGGCGCGGATTTCGCTCGATTCAGCCGGACCACGGGATGTGCGCGCTCTTGCCGCCGGCCTGGCGCGGCTGCCAGGCCTCAAGTCGGCGCTTGCCGCCATGGACGTTTCCCAATGGCGCGCGATCGCGGCCCAGCTCGACACTCTGGACGACCTGACGGCGCGCATTGTGCGCACCCTCATCGCGGAGCCGCCGTTGACGCTTGCCGATGGGGGCGCGATTGTTCCCGGGGTTGACGCCGAGCTCGACGACCTGCGATCGATTTCGGCCAGCGGTCGCCAGGCCATTGCGGCGATTGAGGAGCGAGAGCGCCAGCGCACCGGCATTGGCTCGCTCAAAGTGCGCTACAACTCCGTTTTTGGCTACTTCATTGAAATCACGAAGGCCAATTTGGGTCTGGCCCCGGACGATTACGAGCGCAAGCAGACGCTGGTGAACGCGGAGCGCTTCACCACCCCAGAACTGAAGGAATACGAGCGCAAGATTCTCTCCGCCCACGACCGTTCCATCGAAATCGAGAAGAGAATCTTCGCCGACCTGCGTGCGGCTGTCCTGCAGGCCGCCGGCCGCATCCGCCGCAGCTCGGCGGCGGTTGCAGAAGCGGATCTTTTGGCATGTTTCGCGCATCTGGCCGCAGGCCGCCACTACGCGCGGCCAAAGCTGGCCGAGGAGCCGGTGCTCGAAGCCGTGGGGACGCGTCATCCAGTGATCGAACAGTGGATGGAGGAGACGCGCGAAGGCCGCTTCATTCCCAATGACATCTATCTAAGCGCCGCAGGCGAGGGCGCAGACGCCGACGGCCCCAGTCTCCTCCTCATCACCGGTCCTAACATGGGCGGCAAGAGCACTTACCTGCGCCAGGCGGCGATGCTGGTGCTGATGGCGCAGATGGGCAGTTTTGTGCCCGCGGAGAGCCTGCGCTTTGGACTGGTCGACCGCATCTACACGCGCATCGGCGCCAGCGACAACGTGGCTCGCGGCCGCTCCACTTTTATGGTGGAGATGACCGAGACCGCGACCATCCTGAACACGGCCACGCGCCGCTCGCTGATTCTGCTTGACGAGATGGGGCGCGGCACGGCCACCTTCGACGGCCTTTCCCTGGCCTGGGCCACGGTCGAATATCTGCATGCGGAAATTGGCGCGCGCACGCTCTTCGCCACGCACTATCACGAGCTCACCATGCTTGCCGAAAAACTCAAGCGCGTGCGCAACCTGCGCGTGGGCGTCAAAGAGGTCGCGGGCGGCATCGTCTTCCTGCACCACATCGAACCCGGCGCCGCGAGCAAAAGCTACGGAATCGATGTCGCCAAACTTGCCGGTTTGCCGCTCGCAGTCATCGAGCGCGCTCGTCATGTATTACGCCAGCACGAAAAACAAGAAAGGCAGAGCGTACAAAGCGAAGTTGAGCCCGGACCCATGCAGCTCACGATCTTCACACCGCTTTCGCAACGCATCGTGGAACGCATCGAGGCCACGGACGTGAATTCGCTCACCCCGCTGCAGGCGCTGAATCTGCTTGAAGAGTTGCAGCAGGAGCTCAGAGAGAAATCGCCGGGGACGCGCGGCTGAAGGAGTATTGTGACGCAACCACTCCGCCATGCGGCGGGTAGCTTATTGGTGGTCGGACTCGGCGGGACAGAAATCACGCCGCTCGAACGCGCCTGGCTCAAACTGGTGCGTCCAGGCGGCGTGATTCTCTTCAGGCGCAATATCGCGGACGCGTCGCAGACGCGGGCGTTGCTGGATGAAGCCGCATCTCTGGCGTCGGAGCACTGCGTGCGTTGCGTCGATGTGGAAGGCGGAACGGTGAACCGGCTCCGCGACGCCTTGGCCCCATTGCCTTCGGCGGGGACGGTGGGCGCAGCCGCGCGCAGATTGTCGAAACCGGGGCTTGCTCGCAACCACGGTGAGCTGATTGCGCGCGCCGTGAAGGCCTTCGGCTTCAACACCACCCTGGCGCCAGTCGTCGATCTGGCTTTACCTGACGCCGCGGAAGTGCTCGGCTCACGTCCACCGGGCGCCAACGGCGCGGAGGTTACTGCATACGCCCGCGAGTTTCTCGCCGGTCTTGCGGCCCAGGGAGTCACCGGCTGCGGCAAGCATTTTCCCGGACTTGGCGGGGCCTCCGGTGACACGCACTTTGCTACAGCGGAAATTTTCCGCACTTGGCGGCAAATCTGGAACGAAGACCTGGCGCCCTATCGCGCCCTGCACGCTTCGATGCCCATGATCATGATGAATCATGCCGCATATCAAAATATGCCTGGGGCCGCGCCGGGAAAGAACCGTCCCGCGAGCGCGTCGCTCTTCTGGATCACGGCTGTTCTCCGCCGGCGGATCGGTTATCGCGGCATTATCCTTTCCGACGATCTCGAAATGGGTGGGGTTCTCAAGTTTCTCCCCATCGATGAGGCTGCCATTGCAGCCATTCGCGCCGGCAATGATTTGCTCGAAATCTGCCACAGCCCGGAGCTGATTCTGCGCAGCTACGAAGCCCTTGTCGCCGAAGCTGAGCATTCCACGGCCTTTCGCAGGCTGCTCATCCATCGAGCACTGGAAGCTGGCCGCAAACGGCGGCGCATGTACAGCAAGGGAGCCTCTCGCGCCCTGACGGCCAAGCAACTGGAAGCCCTCCGCGTCCAAATCGCACGCTTCCGTGATCGCGTCGCGGCCGGCGAGCCGGACGCCATCGCGCCTCGCACCGAGGCGCTGGCGGAGATTCGATGAGTGCGCGTGCGATGACTGTGGCCGGTCTTATGAGCGGCACTTCCGCCGATGGCGTCGATATCGCCGTAGTGCGCATCGCGCCCGGCAAGCTCCATCCCCGGCTCACGCTCCTGGCCCACGAGCACTTCCCGTACCCGGCCGCGCTGCGGCGCGCCGTCCTCGCCGCCATGAACGCCGCTTCCACTTCGACGGCTGAGCTGGCGCGGCTCAACTGGCGCCTGGGCCTAGCGTACGCCGAAGCCGTCGGGACGGCCCGCCGGCGCCACGATATGGAAATCGATCTCGTCGGCTGCCACGGCCAAACCCTCTTCCATGAGCCGCGCGCCGCGAAATATGCAGGCCGCCGTTTTGCCTGCACCTGGCAAGCCGGCGAGGCGCAGGCCATCGCCGCCGCGGTCCATGTTCCTGTGGTTTCTAACTTCCGCCCCGCGGATATGCTGGCCGGAGGTCAGGGCGCGCCGCTCGTGCCGCTGCTCGATTACGTTTTGTTTGCGCATCCGAAACGAGGGCGCGTTCTACAAAACATCGGCGGTATTGCCAATCTCACCGCAGTA
>JASHUH010000237.1 GCA_030040115.1 Acidobacteriaceae bacterium
ATGGGATTAGCCGTTCCCGCGGCGCTTACCGTGGCGGTGGGACGGGGAGCGCAGCTTGGGGTGCTCTTCAAGGGCGGGGAAGCGTTGGAGCGGCTGGCGCATGTGGATGCGATTGTCCTGGACAAGACAGGAACGTTGACGATGGGACGGCCGGTGCTCGAGTCGGTGCACGCAGTTGCGGGTGACAAGGAGAGCGATCTGGTGCAGGTAGCCGCTGCGGCCGAAGAGCGATCGAATCATCCCTTGGCCCACGCCGTGGTGGACTATGCCCACTCGCTGGGTTTGGAGTGGCGGCCGGCCGAAGAGGTGCAGGTGTTGCCGGGACGGGGCGTGACGGCGCGCGTGGAGGGCCGCGATTGCCTGCTTGGCAATGGAGCGCTGTTCGAAGATTTTTTTATCCCCCTGCCGGCCGACGTCCCTGAACCCGAACCGGGCGTGACGCGGCTATGGATGGCCGCGGATGGCGCGGCAGCCGGTTATTTCGATGCTCGCGATGCTCTGCGGCCGGATGCGGCCGAGGCGATTGCCGCGTTACGGCAGGAGGGTTTACGCGTGCTGATGTTGACCGGCGATGCGAAGGCCGCGGCAGAGCCTATTGCGCGGCAAGCGGGAATCACCGAGCTGGAAGCGGGTCTCGATCCGGCGGGCAAAGTGGCCCGCATCCGCGCCTTGCAGAACGAGGGCCTGCGCGTGGCGATGGTGGGCGACGGCATCAACGATGCGGCGGCGCTGGCCCAGGCAGATGCCGGAATTGCCATGGGCACCGGCGCGGATTTGGCGCAGGAAGCCGGCGATGTGCTGCTGCTGCGGATGCAGCCTGCCGCCATTCCCGCCGCCCTCGGACTGGCGCGCTCCACGCTGCGCGTCATGCGGCAAAACCTGTTCTGGGCGGTGGGTTACAACGTGATCGGCATCCCGCTGGCGGCCGGAGTTTTCTACCCGGCTTTTCACATTTTGCTCACGCCCTGGGTGGCTGCCGCGGCCATGGCGTTCAGTTCGGTCTGCGTGCTCTCGAATAGCCTGCGGCTGCGGGGCTGGAGCAATACAGAGCTCGGGGGCTCCGGAGCGAACGCGCCCGCCCTGTTTTCTACGCCGGTGCGCCAAACCCGCTAAACTAGCTCCAGGAAGACCCGGTGCGCATCCTCACCCGCTATATTCTCGGCGAAATCCTTTCCCATACGCTGATCGGCTGCGCGCTGTTCACCTTCATTCTCTTCATGCCCAATCTGCCGCGCATCCTGGAAATTGTGGTGCGCAACAGCTCGTCCTTTTCCGACATGATGGAGATTTTTCTCTTCACGCTTCCCAGTCTGTTCCGGCTGACCATCCCCATGTCGGTGCTGGTGGGCATTTTGCTGGGTTTGAGCCGGCTGGCTGCCGATAGTGAAGTGATCGCGATGCGTGCGTCGGGGTTGGGCATTGGCTATTTTGTGCGCGTGGCTTCCATTGTGGCTGTCGCCGGCACGTTGTTGGGGCTGGCCAACTCGCTTTACCTTGCGCCTCGGGCCAACCAAGCGATATTGGAGATGCAGCGGTCGCTGGAAACGCAGCAGGCCTCCTATGAAATTCAGCCGCGCGTCTTCTATGAGGATTTTCGCAACGCGGTGCTGTATGTGCAGGATGTACGTTCCGGAACCGGCGCGGCCAACTGGCGCCAGGTGTTCATGGCCGATGTTTCCGATCCTGCCAATCCCATCATCACCACGGCGGCCTCGGCGACGGTGGTGAATGACAATAACCAGGAGCTTTTAATGCGGCTGCGCGACGGCGCGCGCCATGAGACCGTGGCCGGCCAGCCGCAACAGTACAACATCTCTACCTTCACCACGACCGATATGCCGCTCTCGCTAAGCCAGCAGAATGATGTTCACCTGGGGCGGATGGATACCGCGATTTACGCACTGCCGATGCAGGGGCTCATCCAACGCGCCCATGGGCCGGATGGCAAGCGCTACCAAATCGAGTTGCAAAGCCGGTTCGCGTTTCCCGCCGCATGCCTGGTGCTGATGCTGGTGGGGGTGCCGCTGGGGGTGAATTCGCGCCGGGGAGGGAAGAGCTCCGGCCTTGTTTTCACCATTCTGCTGGTGTTCATCTATTACTTTCTGTCATCCACCGGCATGGAGCTGGGCAAAGAGGACAAGGTCCCGGCGGTTCTGGCGGTATGGTCGGCGAATGTGCTCTTTGCCTCGGTCGGCGTTTTTCTGCTTTGGCAGATGGCGACCGGGGGACGGCTGCTCAACGTCTTTGCCAACTGGAGCACGCGCTTCAGCAGGCAAGGGCGCGTCGCCCAGAGCAGATCCAACGGATTCGCGCTCACGGAATTTTTTGAGAAGCTGCAGCCGCGCCCGCAGCGGGTGAAGTCGCGCGGCATTTTTCCGCGCATTCTCGACGAATATGTGCTGCGCGAGTTCCTCAGCATGTTCGTGCTGGTGCTGGCGGGATTCGTGCTGCTGATGATCATCTTCACGTTCTTCGATTTGATCGGGGATATTCTGCGCAACCACGTCGCCCTGGCGACGGTGGGCGATTATCTGCTCAACCTTACGCCTTCCATGCTCTACCAGATTGCGCCGCTGGCGGTGCTGATTGCGGCGCTGGTGACGTTTGGCCTGCTGAACCGCAACAGCGAAATCGTGGCCATGAAGGCCACGGGCATCAGCCTTTACCGCCTCATCATCCCCATGGTCTCCATCGCCGGGACACTGGCCGTTTGTCTGTTTCTCTTCGACCAGTATTATCTGCCCCAGGCGAACCGGCGTCAGGAAGCGCTGCGCGCCGCCATCAAAGGGAGGCCGGCGCAAACTTTCCTACATCCCGAGCAGAGGTGGATTTTTGGGCAGCCCCGCGCGGGCGAGCCGGGCCGGATCTTCTATTACCAGTTCTTCGATGCCGATCGCAACGAATTCGCCAACCTGTCGGTCTTCGAGTTCAATCCCAAGACCTTCGAACTCTCGCGGCGCATTTTCGCCAGCCGCGCTTACTGGGATGGGGACGCCGACTCGTGGGAATTCGAGCGGGGCTGGGTGCGCGATATTCAGGGGGCGGATGTGACGGACTATCACGAGTTCCGCAAGACCACATTCTCTGAAATTCACGAGCCGCCGGATTACTTCAAGAAAGAAGCGTTGGAATCGCAGGAGATGAACTTCGGGCAGCTGGAGCGTTATATTCGCGATCTGCGCCAGAGCGGATTCGACACGATGCGGCTGCGCGTTGCGCTCTGGCAGAAGCTGGCGTACCCGCTGGTGGCTGTGATCATGGCGGTGCTGGCCATTCCATTTGCGCTTTCGATGGGCCGGCGCGGCTCATTGACGGCAATTGCCGTAGCCATTGCCGTGGCCCTGAGTTATTGGGTGATCAACAATCTGTTTGGGGCCATGGGCAACGTGGCTTATCTGCCAGCAGCGCTGGCGGCGTGGTCTGCCGACGTGCTGTTCGGCCTGGTGGGTGGATACCTGCTGCTGCGCACACCCACTTGAGGCGGAGTCGCCGGACGAGCCGGAAATGACGAGAGAAGAGATCCTGAAACAGCTCGGCAGAGAAGCCAAGCCGTGGGATGTGGTGGTGGTGGGGGGCGGGGCCACCGGCCTAGGCGCCGCGGTGGAGGCCGCTTGCCGGGGCTACCGGACCTTGCTGATCGAGCGCTTCGATTTCGCCAAGGGAACCTCGAGCCGGAGCACCAAGCTCGTCCATGGCGGCGTGCGCTATCTGCAGCAACTCAATCTGGCCCTGGTGCTCGACGCCTTACGGGAGCGCG
>JASHUH010000238.1 GCA_030040115.1 Acidobacteriaceae bacterium
GCTTGACCTCTTCGGCCTCGCTCACTTCCATGCCCCCGTACTTCGCCTTCCAGGCATAGATGGTGTGCTTGCTGACGCCCTGCTCCCGGCCCACCTCATCCACCGTGCGGCCTGCTTCAACCGGCTTCAGCGCAGCGATCATCTGCGCCTCCCTGTGCCGGCTTCGGCTCATCCGTCCTTCCCCTTTCCTTCGTCCAAATCGTATTCCAAAGTGGACGGATTCGGGGGGTCAGGTCACCGCCTACGACGATCGGATTGCGCTCGATGGGAATCATGCTCTCTCCCGGGCCGCACTGGACGGCACACCAACGTGCAAATGCTTGCAGCCAATGCAGCAAACACAGGCTGTGATCTTTCTGATCGCCAGTTCGAAACGCTCGGGTAATGGGACTACCTCTCCAGCACGCGAATAGAAGACAGGCGCAACATTGCCGCGAAGCGAACACTGGCCTTGCTTCCATAAATCGCGCGGTAATGCACCATCACGCCCGCGGAAGATCAATTCAGACCGAATATCTGGGCGGTTATGTCCCGGAGGACATGACAGGCTGTGCGAGGTGACAACCAGTTCGCAGGTTTGTCCAACACGCAACATCTCAAGTCGCACCAGATTCTCAGCCAGGTAGATCGCGTGGCGTCCATTCACGCCAATCGAGTCGATCCGTTGCAGCTACGATAACGGGCGTCCATCTGGCGCAACGAAACCGCAAGCCCGCCCAATGTGCGAAACCGCACCTCCCGATTCCACGTCCCGGAGGACGTACCGGTTTGCCAGATGCTGGTGTTCGAGCGAGACCGCTGGCTGGCAATAGATCCCCCGCTTGTGGAGTGCATTCAACACGGAGCGCGGAAGTGACAGTCCGTGGAGCGCGTAAAGACCAGCGCCAGGCCGGGTCTTAACTGTGGTATTCAGGTTCGCCATATGCTCACCTAAGCTGATGTTCTTTTGTGGATGGGCTTCCCGAGCGCGGCACGGATTTCTTCCTTTGCGCATCCCGCCCAACATTTGTAGAAACGCGGGTTCTTGATTTGGATCGCGAGGTTGTCGCCGGAGCGATCGCGTCCGGCCCGCGCACAGGACGGGCAGCGCGCCCACCAGTTGCGGCGATCCTTACGCGTCGAGCGGGCGAAATCGAGGATTCGGAATTCTTCAGGATTGGCCCGCGTGGTCGTGGGAATGTACGGAACTAAAGGTACGGGTCTGTACGCTTCAGGCAGGCTCATGCCTTGAACGAAATTCTTGAGTTCGCCCTCGGTCAGCTTCTTCAGTCCGTCGAGATACGCCAGTTGGAATTCCGGTGAGAGGTCGGATTCGTAGAACCAGTAGCGTCGTTCTGTCCTGCGATGCACTCCCAAAGGAGCGCGGATAGCGTTCCCATATTCCGCACCTTCGAGGCGATCCTGACGGGGAAATACCTCGATGCCATCCTTAAGTCCTCCGCCTTTAACCGGAACTCCGAGCCGGAGTGCGAGGTTGTACACATAGATCCGGCATCCAGAGGCGAGTAACGGTTCGGCGCCGAAGATCCAAAGGTGTCCGCCGCGGCGCGACTGCTCGAGTGCCGCCTGAACCCCATCTTGCCTCAGTTCCCATTGCAACTGGAACAAGGCTTCGATCGCTCCATCGAAATCGGCATCGATCGCGACCCATTTCGACCGTTGGTTCTCCGGGTTGATTGCGTAGAGGCTGATGGTAATGTCGCCATTCAGATGCCTCCGGACCGCACTTTCATCCAATGGCTTTGGCTCTTTGGTGCGCCAGTCCCGAGCCAAGTAATAAGGGAAGGATCCGTTTGGGAGTGGCCGCCAAGGCTGGATTGAGTAGGCTTTCCGGTTTACAAACAAACGAATGAAGTTGCCGGCCGTTTCCCGGTTCACGCGGAATTTGGCATACATGGAACTGCCTCCTTCAGGTGGTGTAGTTGTACCCCGGCTCCAAAACTCGGTCAAATTTCTCCGGAAGCAGCGTCAGAGATGCAGCTTCCGGCTTTGGACAGTTACTGATCTTTCTGCGTGAAATCAGGCGGCAGCACTTCTCGGAAGAGCGACGATCTTGACTGTCGGGATTCGAGTGACTGCCGCGGGTGTGTGCCCCGGAAAGGCAAACGAGGTTGGTTGGTTCGTGTCGCGCGCAGGCCAGGTATACCCCTGGACTCGTGCAAGGCGGCGATTGACCCAACGGATACGACTAGCGGACAGGCGCATGGCGGCTCCTTCGTGGGTGTTGGATTGCTTGTCGTTGGGAACGGAAAAAGAGGGGAGGGTTAAGCGTTCGCAGGCTGAAATTCAGAGATCAGGAGACTCGGTTGCTCGACCAAGCGGAACACGTCGTACTCGGCAAAAGCGCGGTCGAACTTCTCCGAAGTGAACTGGTGTTCGCACTCTTCGAACGACAACATGAACCCGTTTAGGGCTGGGCTGCGGCGCGGCGATTGGCGCCAGGGACAGCAGCAGGGCTGCCGCCATGAAGAGAATGCTTCGGGCGGATGGTTGCAATGGCATGATTCTCTCCTTGCTCTCGTGCTCGACTCATGGTGAGCTGCACGGCGGCGGCTCAAGCCCTCGGGATGAAGAGTGCGCGCAGGGGCAGCGGTGGCGGAGTTGAAACGCCGCTCAGGCGAGCTTCATGGCTTCGGGATCCCAATGGACAACTTCGCCGCGGTCGTAGCTGAGATTGCTGAGCAGGGCGGCGCCGGCGGCGCGGAAACCGAAGACCGCGTCTTCGACCACGGGCTGACGGGAGCGGACGGCGGCGAAGAAGTTTTTTAAGTGGTCGTAGCTGTCGTTGTAGCCGGGTTCGGCTACGTAGGTCTCGACGGCGGCTGGGGGTGCGCCTTCAGGGTGTGGCTGCGGGTACTTTTCGCGGTACTTTTTGAGAATGTGCCGCTGCATGGCGTCGGTGAAGGTTTCAATGGTGAGGCCGGGCTCTTTTTCGCGGGGTACGTGGTTGACGGTGACGGAGTTTTCGGCGATCTCAATCGTGCCTTCGGAGCCGGTGAAGAGCAGGCCTTCGTTTTCCTTGCCGCCATCGACGAAGTTGACGCGCAGGTTGAGGTTGAATCCCTGAGGATAGTCAAACAGGCCGAGCATGACGTCGGGGACGTTACGGCCGTCTTTCCAGAAGCGCAGGCCGCCGGTGGCCATGCCGCGGGTGGGGCCGTTGGAACCGGTGATGAAGTGCGTGCCGCTGAAGAGATGCACGAAGAGGTCGCCGGCGACGCCGCTGCCGTAGGCTTTCCATTTGCGCCACTGGAAGAAGTGCTCGGCGTTGAAGGGGATTTGGGGCGCCGTGCCGAGAAAGCGCGTCCACTCGCAGGTTTCCGGCGAGGCGTCGAGGGGGATGGTGTAGTCCCAGGCGCCGACGGCAGAGTTGCGATCCCAGTGGGCGGTGACCATGTTGAGCTGTCCGATGGCGCCGGAGTCGAGCAGCTCCTTGGCTTTGGCGTAGAGCACGGAGCTGACGCGCTGGCTGCCGATCTGGAGGATGCGCCCGGTGGAGCGGGAGGCCTCGATCATGGCTGGGCCGTCGGCGTAAAGATGGATCATGGGTTTTTCGCAGTAGACGTCTTTGCCGGCTTTCATGGCGTCGATGGCGGCCTGCTTGTGCTAGTGGTCGGGCGTGGCGACGAGGATGGCGTCGACGCCGGGGCGGGCGAGAATCTCGCGGTAATCGCGGGTGGTGAAGACGTCGGGACCCCAGAGCTCCTTGGCACGCTCGAGGCGGCCGTCGTAGCAATCGGCCACGGCGACGAGCTTGACGCCGGGAACCTGGACGGCGGTGCGGGTATCGAACTGGCCTTGGCCACCGGCGCCGATGAGAGCAAGCTGAATGTGGTCGTTGGCGGAGACGGGGGTGGCGGGTGAGTCCTGGAGAGACGCCAGGGCGTGGACACGACCGGAGAGCATGGCGGCGGAGGCGGCTCCGGTGGCTTTCAAGAAGCTGCGGCGATCGAGTGCGTGCATGATGGTCCTCCCAGGGCGGATTCTGCGGACGTTTACCACGATACACGGCGAAGCGAAGAGGCGAAAATGCGGGGCCGATTCGGGCGCTTATCAGCGGCGGGTGAGCGCGGCCGAGGGAGGACGAAGCATGGCGGCCGGTTCGCGGGAGGTGGTGAGGGTGGGAGACAGGAGGCGGGCGACGAGGATGACGGCGGGAATGACGAAGACCATGCTTCCGCAGATCCACATGAAGGCGCCGGCGGCGACCTGGTCGTTCAGGGCGCTGAGGCCGAAGGGGCGCGGTATGGCCGCGTAGCTGGGATACAACACGCGGCCGCTGAAGCAGAGAAAGGCGGACAGGATGGTGTTGACCACTTCACCGAGAAGAAGATAGGGAACCAGGAGCCAGAGCGAAAATTGGGCGCGCGTGGGCCAGGGGCGGATGACGGGCCACCAGAAGAGCAGGTTGGTGAAGAAAAAGCAGGCGTGCTCGCAGTTATGCCAGTTCTCCGAGGAGAGCGCGAACTCGTAGGCGCGGGGGATGTGCCATCCGATGAAGGAAACCGCCATGGCAAGCCAAGCCACGCGAGGCTGGGTGAGAAAGCGGCCGGCGGCGGGCAGGGCCTGCGTGACGAAGAGCGGACGCAGGAGACGAATGAACCACCGGGGCAGGCCGCGGAGCATGGGGACTACGGGAGCACCGAGGACGATGAGCGGCGGGGCGATGGACATGAGCACAAAATGCTGCGCCATGTGCATGAAAAGGAGGGATTCGCTGAAGGTGTCGAGCGGCGAGGAGACGGCGACAAAGAGGGCGACGAGGCCGCCGAGGAGAGACCAGAGGCGCCAGACGGGGAATTGCGCGGGGCGAGTGCGGCGGATGCGCCGGAAGCCGCGCATGTAGATGACGGCGATGAGGGCGAGCTTAGAAGTAACCACCCAGGGAATGTCCCATTGGGTGAAGAGGTCGGCGACGGTGGTGGTTGGGATCATGGTTGCTGGATCGATATACAAGACTCTTTCGGGGAGAGTTGTCTAGAGCCTCTAAAGCCTGATTGTATTTTGGCTCTCCCAGGTACGGACAAAATCCGTCACCGCCGTGTTTAAGCGCCGCGTCATGGAATGCCGGGGGAAAGGCCGCAACCGGCTCAAAAGGAGTTGCCGGAGCCGGAGGGGTGGGGTGCTTGCGGCGGGCTGTTGGTGAGGTAGGGACGAGAGGGCGTGTACGCAGGGCGCTCGTTGGCGGGGTGGAGGGTGGAGAGAAAAGCGACCAGAGCCTGGATTTCCGGCGCAGAGAGATTTTTACCGAAGGCGGGCATGTTGCCGCCGCCGGTGACGACTTTGAAGCGCAACTGGTCGCGCGTCATGCGCGTAGCCACGTCGTCGAGGGCCGGTCCGCGTTGCCCGCCGAGTCCGCCGATGGCGTGGCAGTTGCGGCACTGCTTTTCCTGAAAAACATTGGCGCCCTCGCGGACGAGCGGCGTAGCGGTGCGCAGATAGCGAACGGGGATGGGATCGGAGCTCCAGGCATCCATGTGGGGGCTCCAGGGGGTGGTCGTGCCGAGTTGGGTGAATTCACCCCAGCCCACGGCGATGAAGGCGACGGCGAGCACGGCCACGGGACGGCGGCGCCAGCTTTTTTCGCCTTCGCCGGCCACCAAGGGAACAGCGAGCAGCCCGAGGATGGCGAGGACGGGCGCGACGAGAATGACGGGCGTTTCCAACGCGGGTGGGAGATAGGCGAGGATGGAGAAAATCCAGAGGAAGGGGAAATCGGGCTTGGGATTGGTTTGGATGATGGCGGGATCGGGCGGGCCGCCGGGGCCGCTGGGGCCGAACAGCCAGGCGCAGAGGGCGACGGCGGCGACCATGGCCGCTGAGAAGGCCAGGTCCTTCCAGAACGCGCCGGGGATGAAGGCAATGCCGTCCTCGTGGGCGAGGCGGTTGTACTCTTCGACATAGGTGGAACGGCGGACGATGCGTCCGGGCATGGGCCACTCGTTGATGCCGAGCTTGAGGACCATCCAGATATGGAGGCCGGCAAAGCCGAACAACAGGCCGGGAATGACGAAGACGTGAAGGTCGAAGAAGCGGGCCATGGTGGCGCCGGCCATGATGGGACCGCCGAGCAGGAGGTGAACCAGGCCGCCGCCGATAAGGGGCACGCGACTGACCATGGAGATGCCGATGCCGAGACCCCAATACGCGTCCTGATCGAAACGCAGCACCTGGCCGGTGAAGGCCATGCCGAGGGTCGCGATGAGGAGAAAGACGCCGAAGATCCAGGTGAGCTCGCGGGGATACTTGTAGGCGCCGAAGAGAAACACCTGGGTCATATGGATGAAGACGATGGCGACCATGAAGTTCGATCCCCATCCGTGCAGAGCGCGTATATACCAGCCGAGCGGAATCTGGTGGTTCAACATGTTGAGGCTGTTCCAGGCTTCGCCGGCCGAGGGGACGTAGAGGATGGCGAGCAGGATGCCGGTGACGACCTGGAAAAGAAAGAGGGTGAAGGCGCCGCTGCCGAAAACGTACCACCAGCTTGCGGTTTCGCGGGGAACCGGGTGCAAGGCCGCATCTTTGATGGGCCCTTCGAGCTGCAGGCGGCGCTCGAACCAGTCGTAAATACGTTGCGTTCGCTTTATCCGCGGCATGGACTCTCCCCTTCCCCGATGGAAATGTTGACGAGCTTGGCCGAGTTCGAGAGGGTGGGCGTTTGGCCGGCGAAGATCTGCAGTTCGCCGGAAACGATTTTCCAATCATAGGTAAAGAGGCCGCGCTCGGGCGGGCCGGAGGCGCGCGATCCGTCGGCGTAGTAAACGCCGCCGTGGCATGGGCACATGAATAGCTGCGACTGGGGAAACCAGCGCACGGGGCAGCCGAGGTGGGCGCAGTTGACGGCGAAAACCTGGAACTGATCGGAGGCCACATGGCGCACGTAACAGGCGACGTTGTCGGTGATGCCGTCCATGGGCCGGGTGAAAGGATTTTTAAAGACCGCAAGGCGAGTTTCGCCGGTGGGGAAGGCTTCGATGCGGCCGAGCGAGACCCAGGATTTGTAGCTGGAGTCCTTGCGCCAGGGAGCAAGAAGATAGCGAATGACGGGAATGGCGAGGCCGACTCCGACGAGGGCGTTGATGGCGAGGGCGGCCTGGAAAAAAAGCCAGCGGCGGGAGACGAGACGGGGATCCTGGGCGCCGACGGCGGGCGCAGATAGGCCGGGGGTTGGAATGGCGGAAGTTTGGGGTTGCGATGGATCGTTTTCGGTCACTTATTTCACCTCCCTTGGAGTAGCTGACCGGTTTATTTTGATCCTCCTACGGGTCCGGATGCGGAGAGTGTCTGGCGGCGCTTCTTTGAGGCTTTGGGCTGGTTCGCGGATGGCGCCGGGATTGGCGCTTGGGCCTGCTCGGGCGGAGTGGGGGTGCGAAGCGAGGCGAGGTAGGCGACGATGTCGTCGACATCGGATGCGGAAAGCGGGGTGGTCAATCTGGCTCCCGGGCCATCGTGGCGCCAATCGGGCTGGCCGATGTCGGGCCGCCCGGCAATGATGATGGTGCGCAACCCCTGATCGCTGACCAGGGCCAGATAAACGGGATTGTTGATCTGCTCGTCGGGCAAATTCAGATGGCAACCGGCGCAGTGCGCGTCGTAGGTTTGCTCACCGCGGCGCGGGTCGCCGGGTTTGGTCTCTGCATAGGACGGCGGCGCAGCTCCTGCGAAGGCGTTGGGCTTGGACCACGTTTGGCGCATGCCGGTCACCAGGTCGTCGATCTGGGCGTCGGTTAACATGCCGCCGGCAGAGGCTGCAAACGCGGGCATTTCCGTGCCAGAGACGCCCTCGGCGGTGGACTTGCGGAGCGCCGCGTCATCGACCAGGGCAAGGTATTCGGGGTTGGCAAGGTCGAGAGCCGGACCGTCTTGTCCGTTGGAGCCGTGGCAGGAGGCGCAGTTTTGGGCGTAAAGTGCGGCGAAACTGG
>JASHUH010000239.1 GCA_030040115.1 Acidobacteriaceae bacterium
AGGCCCACATGAAAGAAGAGGTCTCAGGCAAGGGAGAGCTAACCGGATGCCATACTCTGTATGGCCGGGATGCAAGTGAGAGAGGGTTTGTGAAGAGCAAGGAGACCGGTAATGAAAAGTTCTTTGCCCCGGCGACCAACGATAAAGCCGAGCCAAACCAATTTGAAATTTCCCGGGTGATTGGCAGTGACTTGACCGCACTGCGCGGTCCTGCCGCCGCTGCCGGACCGGGGAGCAAGCCCCAACCCCTCCCGATGCAGGTTTGCGGCTATAACTTGGCCACTTAGATCCGGTCAGTACCCAACTAACCCGTAAGGAGAGCATTTCAAACCAGGGTAGTCCATAAATCGAGTGGTTTGACGGTGGCGAGCGCTGCGCCAAGCCGGAGCCGCGAAAGCGGACTACTCTTGAAATCCGGGGTCGGGAAGATTCAGGGGCTGCCGGAACCAATCCGATCGCAATCCAATGAGGACCGCGCCTGCCAACAGCCAAATAGTCCCGGCTATCTTGGCTGGCGAAGCAAGGCCCCACCAGATCGCCGCGCAAAAAATAAGGCCAAACAACGGCGTGAGAAAATCGGTAAGAAAATGTCCAAAACTCCGCCGACTGCCCTTAACCCAAAAACGCCAGAAAGCCGCCAGGTTCACGCACATGAAACCGAGGAATGCGCCGAAGTTGAGGATCTCGGCGGTCAGTTCATAACTCATGCATAACGTTCCCAGGTACGCCAGGATTCCGATGAGCACAACATTCACATCCGGCGTTTTGCGGCGCGGATGAAGACGGCCGAAGATGCGTTTAGGAAGAACATTCTCGCGTCCGATGCCGAAGAGCAGTCGCGCGGCACCCACCTGCGCGGTAAATCCGGCGCCGATGTTGGCCACCACGAGCATCATAGCGGTGGCCTGCAGGAGGAGTACCCCGCCCACGCGGCCGGTCACGTCGATAAATGCCGTATCGATATTGCTGAAGGACATGTAATCCGGCCATGCAAGCTGGCCAAGGTATACCAGGAGTCCGCCGAACAAGCCCGTGAAAAGGCAAGTTCCGACCGACGCGAGCAGAATATTTCTGCGTGGATTTTCTACTTCCTCCGCCAAGGTTGTCACGGCATCGAACCCCAGGTAGGTAAGGGCCGCGAAAGAAGTGGCTTTTCCAATGCTGCGCACGCTGAAGGTAGCGGGATTATAAAAGGGCCTGCTGGAGAACAAGGCCGGGAATCCGTGCTGGATCCAGATATACCTGACGGCGAGAAAAATGAACCCGCCAAGAACGAGGAACATGACTGCCAGCAGCAATTCGTTCGTTCGAGCGGTTGCCCGAATGCCACGAAGATTAAGAAGCGTGATGCCTCCGGCAAACAGGGCCGCCCCTACAGGAAGAGGCATCCATGGGAGCGCGCGTTGAAGAGAAAGGGTTCCGTAAAGTACGCAGAAGATCGGGATGATGACGTAATCCAACAACATGGCCCATCCGGCCACGAATCCAAGAAGCGGGTGAATGCCACGGCTGACATAGGTATAGGCCGAGCCCGCAGACGGATAGAGAGAGGCCAGTCTCCCGTAACTTACCGCGGTGAGGATCATGGCCGCCATGGCGGCGAGGATGGTTACCACCACATGACCCCGAGACCGGACATCGGCGAGACCGAAAACTGTCGCCGGCGCACTCGGGGTCACGGCCACAATTCCGTAGAAAAACAGATCACCGAGCGATAAAACCCGTCGGAGGCGCGGCTCCGAAATGGACGCCGAAGGCTCGTCGATCAGTTTGCTCATAGAGGCGACGCCCTCCACCGGCTGAATCCTTTCCCAGCAATGTCGTGCGCAGAAGGAAGCAAAGCCGCTTTTCGCCGGTTTAGGGCGGACATGCGATGATCCGCCAGTGCATCATGCCACAGCCAAAAAAGAGCAGTCAAATGACTTGCTGCAACGGACGAAGACCGCCGCGCATCACGCGATGCGCGCGGATGCATCGCTTAGGCGTTTGGATTCATCGCTGCTTGAAGCCGGGACATCAAGCTGCGCGAGGCTTGGCTGGGCGCCGGCAGTTCCCAACTCTCCGGAGTTTTTCAAGAGAAAATTCTTCCAGATTCTCTAGACCCACGGGCGGAATCAGCTTAAACTCTGCGAGAGCGGGTGGGTCAAATTGCGGGGGCAAGAGGAGATAGAGAGGCAATGCGGATAGCGACCATTCGGAGTTATCTCAATCCAGGGGCGAGTGCTCTGGTGGTGTTGCTCGCGCTGGTGGGATCAGGCAAGGCCATGTGTCAAGCTGCCGGGCCGCCATCCCGATCCCCAAGCGCGGGTTCTACCGCCTATCCGCTTAAACTCAGCGCAAACAGGCGGTATTTGGTTGACCAAAACAATGTTCCTTTCCTGATTACCGGCGATAATCCGCATGCCCTGATTGGGATGGGCACGATAGAAGACGCGGAGAGCTACTTCGCGGACCGACAGACCCACGGGTTCAATGCAATGTGGATGAACTTGCTTGTCGCCAGCCCAGCTTATTACGACAGCCGGGAGGACGGCAGCACGCCTGACGGGATCCGTCCCTTTACGGGTTATATCCCCGGCGGCGCAGATACCGCGCACTACGATCTTACGAAACCGAACGAAGCGTACTTTCATCGCGTCGACGACATGCTTACCGCGGCGGCAAATCATGGTTTGGTTGTCTTTCTCGATCCCATCGACACATGCTGTGTCGGAGCGCCGGCCCGCGCTCAGTGGCTGCAGGCGCTCTTGAATAATGGCCTAGCCGGCGCGAGAGCGTACGGCAAGTTTGTGGGCGAGCGGTACAAGCGATTCAGCAACATTATCTGGCTTTTTGGCGACGATTTTAACACTTGGCGAACTCCGGGCGATGACGCCGTCGTCCAAGCCGTAGCAAAGGCCGTCAGGTCCGCTGATCCGGCCGCCCTGCAAACCGTCGAGTTGAACGTCTTTTCCAGTTCGTCTCTGGACGATCGGACATGGGCTCCGATCATTTCGCTCAACAGCACCTACACCTACTCGCCAACTTATATTCAAATGTTGCATAGTTACAATCAGACGCCAGCCATGCCGACTTATTTGGTCGAAGGGCATTACGATTTGGAGAAGGTTGGCGATCCGACGGATTATGGAACGCCATGGGTGCTAAGACGGCAAAGTTATTGGACGATGCTGAGCGGTGGGGTGGGGCAGCTTTATGGCAACGCTTATACCTGGCCCTTTATACCGGGCTGGAGGTTCTATATCGATACGGTCGCGGTGAAACAGCTCATGATCTGGAAAGATTTCTTCTCTTCGCTGCCTTGGCAGGATCTGGTTCCAGACCAGAACCACGCGGCTGTAACCGCCGGGCTGGGAGCTTATGGGAGTCTGCAAATTCGTGTCAGCAAAAGCGATTTTTGCACCGCCTCCAGAACGCCGGACGGCTCGCTTCTCGTAGCTTATATGCCGACCGCGCGGACGATTACGGTCAATATGGCGAGTTTGAAAGCGCCGGTCAACGCCAAATGGTTCGACCCCACCAACGGAACCTATGCCGCGGTGGCTGGCGGGCCCTTTGCAAATACTGGAACGCGGCAATTTACGCCGCCCCGATTCAATCATGACGGTGATAGCGATTGGGTTTTGTTGCTGACCGTAGCGGATTCCTCGGGTTAGACGACATTCACGCGCCTAAGGTTGCGCCAATATCTTCGATGGAAAGGAGGGCGCCTGGGATGAACGCGCCCCCCCAAGAGGTTATCAGCGGAGTCCCACGCCTGCGGCGGGTGCTTTCTTTGTGGGATCTGATTGTTTTCGGCATCATGGCAGTGACACCAAGCGCGCCGGTGACGGTATTCGGATTAAGCTCTGTCAGAGCCCGCGGACATGCTGTGGACACTATTCTGTTCGCCATGGTGGCCATGGTTCTCACCGCCATCAGCTATGGACGCATGGCGGCTCTGTATCCAGCGGCCGGCTCCGCGTACACCTATGTGGGAAGGGGAATAAATCCGCACCTGGGCTTCCTGGCCGGATGGGCGATGTTGCTCGACTACCTGACCATTCCTATTTTCTGCGTTCTGTATGGCTCCCTCATTGTGCAGCGCATGCTTCCGGGAGTTCCTTACGTAGTCATCTCTGCGGGTTTCGCCGGCGGGATCACATACATGAATGTGCGGGGAATCCGGGCTACCGCCAGGACTAACGACGTCCTGCTGTTGTTCATGGGCGTTGTACTTGTGAGTTTCATTGTGCTTGCTATCCGCTATCTTCTGGGCCATGAAGGCTGGGGAGGGCTATTTTCCATCGCTCCTTTTTATCACCCGCCAGAGTTTCATCTGGGAGCGGTGATTCACGCGACCTCGTTCGCAGCGCTGGCTTACATTGGATTCGACTCCGTGACCACGCTCGCTGAAGACGTTCATAACCCGAGGCGAAACATCATGATTTCGCTGGTGACTGTATGCCTGTTCACCGGGATCTTTGGAGCGTTGGTGATTTATCTCGGTCAACGCGTCTGGCCGGATTTTCGCACCTTTCCGGACGTCGCCACCGCCTTCATGGACGTGGCGCGCCGTGCGGGCGGAACATGGCTGTTTGAAGCCATGGTGCTGCTGCTCGCAGTCGCCAACATTGGCGCTGGCCTTACCGGACAGGTAGGTGCGGCGCGGTTACTCTTCGGCATGGGCAGAGACAACGTTCTGCCGAGGCGGTTCTTTGCCCATCTCAGCGCAAAGGCAAATACTCCTTCGTTCAACATTCTCTTAATTGGCGCTTTGGCCTTTGCCGGCTCGCTCAGCAAACGCTACGACCTGATCGGAGAGTTACAGAACTTCGGCGCCTTCCTGGGTTTCATGGGAGTTAATCTTGCTACCATTCGCCAGTTCTATTTCGTTCCGGTCGCCGGGCATCGGCGAAACTTCTGCAACGACTTCTTACTGCCCGGTATGGGTTTTTTGATTTGCACGATCATCTGGCTGGGTTTGGGCAGGCTGGCGAAGATTGTCGGAGGTTTGTGGTTTGTGGCGGGGCTGATTTATTGCGCTGTGCGTACGCGCGGATTTCGCCTC
>JASHUH010000240.1 GCA_030040115.1 Acidobacteriaceae bacterium
CTTTTTCGCCACGTCCACGTTGGGCGTGTTGAGGTAGATATTGTAGGCGATCAGGAACTTGCGCGCGCCCACCACCGTCGCTCCCGCGGTCGGGTGTACTCGAGGCTCGCCGAAATCCGGCTTCCGCGCCGGGTTGGTCGCGATTTCGTCGCGAATCCCCTCAAACTGTCCACGCCGGATGTTTTCGAGGTTCTGTCGTTCGGGACGAGTCGCCGCCGCTTCATACAAATACACCGGAATTTCGAAGCGCTTCCAGATTTCCGCGCCGGCGTGCCGCGCCATGGCCACGCAATCTTCCAGGGTCACGCCGTCAATGGGAATAAACGGAACCACGTCCGCGGCGCCCATGCGCGGGTGCGCACCCTGGTGCCGCGTCAGATCGATCAGTTCGGCGGCTTTCCCCACGCCGCGAATTGCCGCTTCCGCAATCGCCTCCCGCTCACCCACCAGCGTAATCACGCATCGATTGTGGTCGGCATCCATCTCCCGGTCCAGGAGATATACGCCCGGAACCTTCATTGCCGAAACGATGGCATCGACTTTCGCCGCATCGCGGCCCTCTGAGAAGTTAGGAACGCATTCAACTAACGTGTTCGCCACGCAAGAAGAATAATCAGCAAGACGCCCTCCCGCAACCCACAGCGGGACGGAAGCGAAATTCGAGCGCGAGCTATGACGCGGCCACCGCTGCCTGAACGCGGGCGTTCAGGTAGTTCTGCAATCCTTCGCGCCAATCCGTGAACACATTCATGTGAGCAGCCTTGAGGGCGGAATTCTCCAGGACCGAGTATTTCGGGCGCGGAACTTTCGCGGGAAACTCGCCGGGATTGGCCTTTTCGAGGTGTACTTCTGTACCCGTGGCGCGAAAAATCTCGCGCGCAAACTCGTACCACGAACAAGCGCCTTCGGCGGTGCCATGGTAAAGGCCGTAGGCGCTCGCGCGGCTGAGCACCACTAACTGTTCCGCAATCTGTACGGTGGGCGTAGGGGTGACAAACTCGTCGTCGACGACGCGTAACTGATCGCGCTCCCGGGACAGCTTCAGCATCAGCTCAACGAAGTTCAATCCGCCTTTGGCGCGGCAGGGCTGGAGTCCATAGATGGCGGAGACGCGAAGAACAAAGTATTTAGGGCAGATGGCGGCGGTAAAATGCTCTCCCGCCAGCTTGGTAATGCCATACGCATTTAGAGGCGACGCGATATCGGCCTCCAGATAAGGAGAGCATTTCCCGCCATCGAACACATAATTGGTGCTGACATAGGCCACAGTGGCGCCTGCCCGCTTGGTCCACTCGGCAACATGCTTTGCTCCAATCGCATTGGCGGTGAAGGCGGCGATTGGATCTGCCTCACATTTTTCCAGGTGATGCCTGGCGGCCGTGTTCACGATGAAGTCCGGATTGTGCGCCGAAAGAGCGCCTTCAACAGAGGACGCCGACGTCAACTCCACGTGGGAATGGGTCAAAGCGCAAACTTCGTCGCCATTGCGCCGGAAGGCCGCGCAGATATCGCTGCCAAGCTGTCCATTGGCTCCGAGAACCGCAACTTTCATCTGCCGCTCCCCGCCGCTATGGGCAGCGTCTCAACCCCGGCCGGTTTCGCCTCTTCAAGCGATTTGAAAACCTGGATGTTGTAGTACTGGGGATTGTCCCAGTCGCTGCACTTATCCATATTCCCGATCAGATTGCGCACGATAGACTTGACGTTCTGATGCGGATGGAAGCTGAGGATGGTCCCCGCCCGTTCGATGGAGACCTTGTAGTTGCGAAGGTCCTTGATGTGCTTGATCTCGAGAGCGATCTTCCGGCCAAACTCCTCTTCAATTGTGAGCTTCACCAGATCGGCGACTTCGCCGATGGTGTGATTTCCGGAAGCGATGTTGAAGATGCCGCTGAGAGATTCATGGGCCTCAATGGCGCGGGTATACGCCATGGTCGCGTCCTCGATGCCCAGAAAGGGCCTCCAGATCGCCGGGTCGTTGACGCGAATGACACCGTCTTGCATGGCGCACTTGAACATGGTGTTAACCAGCAGGTCATAACGCATGCGGGGACTGTAGCCGGAAACGGTGCCTTTGCGGAGAGAAATGACGGAGAAGCCGGAGTCGATCATCTGCAGCACGGCCTGCTCGCCTTGCAGCTTGGAAATGCCGTAGGGGTAGGAGGAGCTGGCCGGGCAAGTCTCATCGAAGAGCTGGTTTTCGGTGTATCCGTAGACCGAGCATGAGCTCGCATAGACATAGCGTCTGACCTTCGCCTTTTTGGCGATGTAGGCCAGATAAGCCGGCGCCGATGCATTAAAGATAAAATTTTTGGCAGGTGAAAAATCGGCCATGGGGTCGTTGGAAAGACCAGCGAGAAAAATCGCTTGGTCGTAACCTGTCAAATCGGACGCTTGTAAATCAAAGATGTCCTTGTGAACAATGCCCACGTTGCCGGGCAAATTGTTGCCAAACCAGAACCGATCAACAACATCGACGTGATAGCCGCGATCCAGGAGTTGCGGGATCAACGCGGCGCCGATATAACCGGCACCGCCGGCGATAAGTATGCGCATTTTACTTCACCCCCTCAGCGAAAGCTGATTTGGGTTGATAGACGATATTATCGGATAGCGGCGAAGCCAACCATTGCTGCAAGGATTGCGCCTTAGCGTCCTTGGCGGAAACCTGCACATCTTCGAGCGGCCACTCGATTCCGATCTCCGGATCCTTGTAGAAGATTCCGGACTCCGCCCCGGAGTTGTATAGCCCTGTGCATTTGTACTGAACCTCGCACTCATCGCTCAAAGCGCAAAATCCGCGCGCGAAACCGTAGGGCGCGTATACCTGCAATTTGTTATCCGCCGACACCTCGCGTCCGAACCACTGGCCGAGTGTCGGCGAGCCCTTGCGGATGTCGACGGCGACCAGGAATGCCGCGCCGCGGGTCACGCGCATCAGCTTGCTCATGGGCGGATTCCACTGGAAATGCAAGCCGCGGAGGACGCCCCTGGATGAGCGCGAGTGGTTATCCTGAACCCAGTTGGTCGGCAGTCCCAGGTCACGAAAGTTGTCCTCGCGGTAGGTCTCCATGAAGAAGCCGCGGTCGTCGCCGAGAACCACGGGCTTGACGACAACGACGTCGCCGCAGTGAGAACTGACGAACTGCAAAGGCATAGCCGTGCTCCTCCAGCGAAGCAACTGAAGATTATATCTTAGCCCTTTGCCGGCCGCGCCTTGCTGCAAACTGGAAACCATAGAGCTGGCGCCGGCGCCCTCACTCCTCCAGGCATTGCCGGAGAAATTCGTACATGTCTTCACGGACTCTGTTGCGGTCCAGATCGGACGCGAAAAAACGGATGCAATTTTCCGACATCGATGCCAAATCGCCGCGATCGACTTGCGCCAGGCATTGTTTGAGGCTCTCCCGATCGCCGCCCCGATAATTGAAACCCAAACGGCGCTGTGCCACCAGCTCGCGCAGATCTCCATTCATGGAGTTCAAGATGGGCAATCCTGCAGCGAAGTAAGTGCATGCCTTGGTGGAGAACGCGGCGCTGGTGTTCACAAAGCCATTAAAGCCCAGATGGGCGCGAGAGAGAATAGCGCCGAGTTTGTCCGGATCGTACACCGAGCCAAAATACTGGTGCGGCAAACCTCGTGTCTTCAGTTGGTCGAGTAACCATTCCCGTCGATCGCCGTCCCCCACGACGTACAGTTGTATCGATCCGCGTTCCGCCTCCGTCATCACATCCAGGAGGGTCTCGAAATCGTAAAGTCTGCCCAGGTTGCCGCTATAAGCAATGGTGAGCACTTCGTTCTTTGGAGTTTCCCTCTTCAGGCTCACCTCGCCAAGATAGAAGCGCCGGCTCTTGCAACCGGCCTTGACGTGCTTCAATGTCTCCTGAAAAAAAGAATCGGAAACCGCCATCATCACGTCGGCAGCTCCCACGGCCTGGTCGAAGAACCTCCTCCACGCCGCAAACAAGGGACGGAGTCGCCGCCGCAACCGCTGGCTGAAGGGTAGAACATCGGGCCAGATATCCATTACATCGGCAATCGTCCGGCGCCCACCAGCGCTGTGGAGCACGAGCCAAGCCAGGGTGTTGAAAGGGAGAGTTACGTACACAATCGCGAATCGTTTCCGGCGCCTCAGAAAGTAAAGGCCGGCGCTGATAGAAAACAGTAAATGCGAAAGCAGCCTCATCGCGCCCACGTTGTTGTAATAAGGTAACGTCTTCAGATAGACGATCCGTTGGATTGGCTCGACCTGGCGCTTCTGTTTGGGCTTCTTGGTCCAGTGGTCAAAATCCGTGGTCACAACTTCCACATCCGCCAGCCTGGATAGAACGCACGCGGCAGACAGAGGCCGGTTCGCATTCATGTCGGTGCTGAAGGACTGAGCCAGCACTAGCGCTCTTTTGCGGGTCTCGCCGGGACCATTCTGAGGCGTAGCTTCGTCCTCACATCCCGGGCGCTGGGCACGAACGGCCGAAACCGGTCTGCCGGCAGACACCTGCCGGATCGGGTCGAAGGAGCCATTGCTGCGCATGCTATTCAACCCCGAATCCCCCGCCGGCGTCATTGTCGGTATTTGCCCCTTTTATCGAGCGTTCGTCCCTTCGGACGATTCGACCTCATCGGCCGCGTGATTGAAGAGCACTACGCTGGCGGTGACTTTCGCATCATTCCGTCTCATGTTGCCATTGCCGCAATCGGTGAAGGCAGCGCCGCTCATTTCTTCCGCTCCGCGAGGTTCAAATCGGGGTGAATTTTCAGCTTCTTACGGATCGAAAAATCCGCGAGGGCCAGAAGAAGGCTCAACCGCACCCAAACTTTTTCCGCTAAGCTCAATCTCTTTCTCCCCGTCGCGGTCGTGCTGTGACGCCGGTATAAGACCAGAGGCCTATCAATATAGAGAGTTTGCCCGTGGGAAAGCGCATTGCGCGCGCCAATCCAGACGTCGTGCAGCACCCGGAATCTGTGGGGCAAAGGAAGGACCGCCGGGAGGAGAGTTGCGCGAAACGCCATAGTGCAGCCCATATATCGATTGCGCAGGATGTTTGTCCAAAGGCCGGGGCTGAACTTACTCGAGGCCTGAAAATAAGAGTCGGCTATCCTGACGCCGTTCACATCAATCGGCGCGGCATCGGATGCAATCAATGTGACGCCGGGATCTGCCGCAAACTCGCGCATAATCGTTTCCACTTTATCGGGAACCCATAGGTCGTCCTGATCGCTGAGAAAGATGAATTCGCGCGCCGCACTGCGGAGAGCATGCTCAAAGGTCGGAACGATGCCCCGATTCTGTGCGTGCTCAATGAGCCGGACTCGGCAATCTCCGAAAGCCCGAACGCGGCTTCGGGTAGCGTCAGTGGAAGCGTCGTCCACCACCACAATCTCGTCGTCGTCTCCGAGCTGACTCAAGATGGACCGCAACTGCGCGGCGATGTATTCCTCTCCGTTGTACGCAGCCATGCATACCGAAATGCCGCAGCGGCGGTTCATGTCACCTGTCTCATTGTCGCATTCACGTTGTCGTCCGTAATGGAGGTGTGTGGGAAAAACCGCGCTTTGGAGTGTGGTTTAAAACCGATTCCGGCAAGTGGAAAGCAGACAGGGCGGTCGACGGCTGTTCCGCTTCTTTCCAGACAGCGCAGATGGCGAGGAAGCCAGTCGAACTGATGAGAAGGGGGTTGGTCGCGCACACAAAGAGGTACGCGAGGAAGGCCAGCCCAAGGGCCGACTGGCGGTTCCGGAAGTTCTTGCGGCAAATCCAAAACAGGCCGGAGAGGAAAAGGAGCGTGACCGGGATTCCGAAAACCCGAACCATTTCCAGGTAGCTCAATTCGGTAACCGTCGTCCAGCCCTCATATCCGTTGCTGAAGAAGGCTGTGTCGGCGCCCTGGCCCCAAAGCAGGATGGACGGATGCGAATTGAATTGCTGCTCGTAGGATTGCACGTGGAGCAGCTTAATCGAATTCGACGTCTCCGTAGGATTGAGCAAATTCAATACGACAGTGGATGTAAACAGGACGGCTATGCAAGAGGCGAGCGCCAGAGCCGGTCCCCATCCGATTTTTCGGCCGAGATATGCGGTCGCAAAAACACCAGCGATGAAGACCGCACCCAGGAAATTGGCCCGCGCGCCTGAGAAAAAAAGCGCCGCCGCGTAGAAGGCGCTCCACAGCAAGGGAACCAGTTTCCGCGCGTCCTGCGATGTCGCGCGATAGAAGTGGTAGGCGAAGGGGAAGACCAGCAGCGCTGAGGTTTTGTAATAGAACATTCCGACGCCGCCGCCCAACAGGTGCCGCGAAGTGGTGATGATCGCATTGTTCTTGGCCATGGAGAACGCATAGAGGGCGTCAAAGGCCGCGGGAAAAAATAAGTTCACGCCGACCATGACGAACGTGAGTAGTGCGACAAGAATGCTCATGCGCACGACGAGCGAGGCAAGGTCGATTTCCTCAGTGAGAAGCACGAGAAGAAGTAGGACGAAGAGAAAGCTCTTGAGCGTGCCGAAATACATTTCAGGAGAATGGACGTTGAAACGCAGGAACCCGACTACTGTCCAAAAAAGCGGCAAAACGATTCCGAAGCCGCAGACGGCGATCCATATTCTGAGCGGGAGGGTGGGCCTCAATATGCCTTTGCGGAAAAGCCATACGAGCATCACGAGAGCAAAGGCAGGCGATTTCAGATGGAAAATATCGTCTGCAGGATCTACCAAGGCGGCAAACGTGAGGAGCCAGATGCCGGTGAGCAGCAGCCGACGGGAGATTGTCCGCGGCGAAAACCAGTGGGTCAGTTGGCGAAGATGAGTCACCGCAGTGCGTCCTTTAACATGCTGTGCCATCCCTGGGCATACAACCGGTAATCCGAGCGTCGAAGGGCGATCTGGCGCCATCGCGGCCATCGCGCAGGATTCAATTCCGCGCGAAACGCGGCATGGCGGCGCTTCTCGTCGATTCTGCGGCATAGATCCGGGCTGCAGACATCCGCATGAGACGCCGCGTAGTCGAGCAGCGCGGAAAACTGTCCTTCCACAGCACGGTAGTCGCGGGCGCCCGTCTGTTGCGCGCGGCGCAGTCGGGCAAGGATCGACCGGCCCGGCAAACCCACCTGCTGCGAAAAATGGACGCGGTAGCGGATCAGGCGCTCTTTGCAGGCGAGAAGCCGCGAGTGCAAAACGATCATCCAAGCCAGCCATCCGTCGTGAACCCACCGATCAGAGAAGGGCAGGCAAAGGTTACGCAGAGCCGAACGGAAGAGGAGCGTGGCCCCGGTGACCATGTTCGTACGCAACAGTGCAAATACCGCGAGTTCTCTATCAGGGATCTCGCCCATCCCGCTCTCAGTTTCGGAAAAGCGGCAGGCTTCCCACAAAGTCCCACCGGTTAACTGCGAGTCTTCGTTCATCACATATCCATCTGAGAACGCGCCACCGGCGCCACTTTGTTGCAAAGCAGCGGTCAGGATTTCAAGCTTTCGCGGATGCCACCAGTCGTCTTGATCGCAAAGCGCGATCAGGGATCCTTGACAGAGACGGATGGCCTGCTCGAAGTTCCGGGTCGAGCCCAGATTGCGGGAGTTCCTGACGAACCTTACCGGGAAGGGAGCATCGCACGCAAAGCCGGCGACGATTTGCGGGGTCGCATCGGTAGATCCGTCGTCGCAGACAACAAGCTCATCGGGCAGCAACGACTGCCCTACGATGCTGTCTAACTGTTCCTGTAGGTGTCGTTCCCCGTTGAATGTGCAAAGTGCTACGGACACCTGCGGCGGCGCGGAAGTCAGTGGTGGACCTCCCGCAGGGACGTCGAACCGATGATGCTGAGACATCGATGCACCTCCTGGTTCGGCCAGTGAGGCGCGGCTTTCACGATCACCGTGGTTGAAGCCCTGCAGCTCTCTGCCTCCAGGTTAAGTGGACGGGTCAACGCCTTGCAGGCGATGCAGCAAGAACCAGTTTGAAGCCGGAGCAGCCCACTCGATGCACCTGCACTATAGGGAGAGAAGTCATAAAGGCATTCTGTTCCCCATGGCGCCACAAAGGCCATCGCGGACGCCGAGTAAGATACTCCGCACCTTCAGGACGCGGTCTTCCTCCAGCAATACGACCTTGACCGTCTCTGTAAACATTGCCCATGCGTCCCGTAAACTCCAAGGCAAATCTTCCAGCATGTACCTCTGATAAAGCCAAACCCGGTTTCGTGTCATGTAGTAGCGGCGCGCCGCCCCGTGATTTGTCGTGGGCAAGTTCCTGCCGAGGATGCTGTGGAATGTCATCCCGCCGAGGGAATGCAGAAGAGTAGCACTCTTTGACTGCAATATCTCGAATCCCATACTTCGGACGCGCAGACAGAATTCGTGGTCCACATAATCTATAAACAGCGTTTCGTTAAAGGCTCCGCACCGAGTGAAACTTCTCAGCGGGATGAGGCTGCCTGAAGTCATGCACGCGAGAATCTTATCGGAGGAGCCGGTCAGTGGTGGCAAAGGTGTCGACGAGGCCTTATCTATAGTTTGTGGCGTAATAATCGCAATCTTTTCAGGATTCTCACATTCGTAGTACGCACAAAGCATTGAAGCCACGAAGGAGCCATCAACCGAACTGTCCTGATCGAAGAGCGCGACCCAATCGGCATCCTGCGACCGGGCAAGATGGATGCCGATATTCAGGGCCGCGGCCACGCCAAGATTGCGGCGGTTGAAAATAACTTGGCAATCGAATTCCCGGCGGGCTCGCTCAACATAATTCAACGCCACATCGCCCGATCCATTGTCTATGATGACCAGTCTGTCGACCTGTGGGCGCAATACCGATACGTTCTCAAGAAGCATGTCGGTAGGGTTATACGTAACAATGATCGCACAGACGTTATTATTGTGCATGGGGGCCGCTTTCGGAAGAACGGGCAAGACAGTTGTCTCCGCATCGATTTTGTTATCCACACGATGCTCCGGTACTTGTGCACAACGCATACAGAATGGAGGAGTTTACTACGGCCAGTGCGCCGTCGGACGCCAGGCTCGTCCATGCGGCTCCGAGCCAACCGTATCGTGGAATGAGCCAGAGATTGAGTCCGAAGTTGAACGCCGCGGCGACGAGTTGCACCATGGTTCTGTAGCGCTGAAATCCCAGGCCCGTAACAGCGCTGCCGGTAAGTTGATGGACGCCGCGAAAGGCCGGAATAAGACAGAGCCAGCGCAACGCGGAGACGCTCCCGCTGAACCCCCGGCCGACGATGTGGGGGATGAGTGGCGCCGCGGCGAACATGCAGGCGGACATGAGAATTCCGATCAGCGCCGCCCGCCACGCCAGCCGGACAGAGAGATGACGAACGGCTTTGGCGCCCTGCGGGGTCTGGTGGAAGTAACGAGGGAGGGCCGCGGCATCCAGCGCATTGATGGGGACGGTTGCCAGATCGACGATCCGGTAGGCCATGGTATAGATGCCGTTGGCGACATTCATGCCATAGTGACTCAGCATGGTTTTGTCGATGTCGTTGTAGACGGTTTGCGTGGAGCCGGCGAGGGAATAGTTCAGTCCTTCGCCCAAACGCGCGAGCAGGAGCTGTGGGACGAACCGGGGACGCCCGTAGCAAACCACAACGACAGCCGAACCTGCCAGCGCCGCGACAATCGAGGCCGCCAGCGATGCGAGAGCCCATTGCCAGGCTGTGGCCGCGTGCAGGAATAGAGTGAGGAGAGCAACTGTGAGCAAACGGAAAGAACTGGTGAGGAAACCGATAGCCGCTGTCATCCGCAGTTGCTCGAAAGCCTGGAATATTTGGCCGATGCAGTCGACGAGCTGGCGGCAGACACATTCGCCGAGAGCTACCAGCAGGACGATCGATGCGCTTTCCGGGTTGAGCAGACGGGGCGCGATAAGGCTGAGAAGGGTCGCGATCGATGCGCCTGCCACAAGGGCAGAGAGAAGAATGTTTCCCCAATATACCGCGACGTTCTCGGCATCGGAGCCGACATACTGGATGAACAGCAAACCCGACCCCAGTCCGCTGTAAGGGGTTACCAGGGATACGAAGGCCAGCGCGCCGACGAAAACGCCGTATTCTTTTGCTCCCAATAAACGCGCCAGCATAATAAAGTATGCGGCGCGAATCGCGATATTCAGTCCTTGCCCGATCAGCATCC
>JASHUH010000241.1 GCA_030040115.1 Acidobacteriaceae bacterium
CTTGTAGTACTGGTTAATGTTGTTCAGCACCGTGGTGTTGCGGTCATAAAGAACGCCGAAGCCGATCTGCGGCCACCATCTGCGCTCTTGGTCGCCCTTGGCCACGCGTTCTCTGGAGTGCGCCTGCATCTGGGCCGATTCTAAACCCGGCGTTGGACGCGGCGTCTCATCCCCGGTGATCGCGGGAATCGTGGGAATGCTGGCGTGGTCGGGCGTAATCGATCCCGTCGGCATATTCGTCATCTCGACAATCTGTTTCGAGAGTGTGGCCGCGCGCGTCTCCAGGTGCAGCCGGTTGAGCTTGAGCTGCGCGGCCGTCAACTGCGCCTGCAAAAGTGAGATCAACGGATCCACGCCGGCGTCGGTCCGCTTCTGCTCGATCTCCACCAGCCGGCCGGCGTCCGCTTCCTGCTGCTGTGCGGCCGCCAGTTCTCGATCCACCGTGTCCAACTCGATGTAGATCGTCGATGCATCCAGGGCCACTTGCTCACGTGCGTCTTTGAGCGAAAGTTCCGCGGCTTTGAGCCCCAGGCGCGCCGCCTGGGCTTGGCGGATCATCGGCATGCTGAAGGCCATCGACTGTACGCTTGCGTCCCATAGACTTGGTAATGAACCGGTAAATCCGATTTCAGGAAAGGCCGGCAGACCGGAGCCGAAGGAAATGGCCGGGATAAAGACATCGTGGCTTTCGGCGAGCTGCGCGGTTGTTTTCGCCACATCGGCCTCGGCCAGCCGCACCGCGGTGCTGTTGCGCTGCGCCAGTTCGACCACCGTCGTCAACGACACCTGCGCCCGCGCCCGGCTGGGAGCGGCCATCAGCGCCGCCATTGCAAGAGCCGTCAAGCCTCTCCCCAGGCCTCTTCCCGCCGTCACGCGATGATCTCCCATCAATGTTTCGTATCCCGTGCCGGCGCGTACTCGTGCGCCAGTTCATTTGCGATTTCTTCGTCCTGTTGCGCGCCGGGGTCGTCGCCAAGCGCCTGTTTGAGGTGCGCCAGGCGGTGATACGCCACAAATGCAGGTCCTTCGTCGGTCCTGTCACTGCTGGCCAGGTAATGCTCGAGCATCTTCGCCGCCAGCGCCGGATCCCGGTCGGACTTGATCAACACGCCCGCGCCGTCGTAAAGGGCGACGCCCGCGTGCGGGTCGCGCGCTGCGGCGGCGATGCAGTTTTCAATGGCCCAATCCATCTCTGTCCAGCGCCGGCGTTGCTGATAAAAACGAGCCAGCGTGGCCCACTGGCGGGAGGGGTGCGGGCTCGCCGCGACGGCTTTCTTCAGCTCCTGTTCTGCGGCGCCCGCATCGTTCCGCTCCTGGGCGATTTCCGCCCGCAATTCGCTCGCCCGCGCCGAGTCAATGCGGTCCAACGCCTCGGCCACGCTCTCGGCCTTGTCCAATCCGCCTCCGAGCACGGCCGGGGCATCCACATAGTACTCGCCCAGGTCGGCAAGCGCCGCCGCGTTGCGCGGATTCAATTGCGTCGCCGCCTGAAATTGTTGAAACGCCTGTTTGCCCAGCGTGTACGCCGCCATGAACGACGCCCGGCTGGCCTTCTCGCCCAGCGCCCGGCCCAGCCACAAGTGATCCTCGGAGTTCTCGGGATCCAGATTCACCGCTTGCTGACAGGCGGCGATAGCCGCATTCCACTGCTCCAACCCGTAGCGCACCCGGCACTCCAAACTCTGCGCTTCGGCGTTTTCCGTTCCACCCTGCGGCAGCGAGGCAATCAAACTCAGCGCCTGGTCTGCTGCGCCAGCCTGCAAAGCCGCGTTGGCCTTCTCCAGGGTTCTGTCCGGCTCCTGCGCCCATCCCGTGCGCGTGGCGAGACCGGCAAGCAAAAGCGCGTGCACCGCGCAGAACCTGGCCAGCGCCCCCCTCACTGCTCAACCTTAATGGGTACGCCCTGCTCCAAGGGCTGCCCATTCTCTGTTCCAGTCGCCACTAAGTCGCCCTGTTTTAATCCCGAAAGGATCGGCACTTGCGTCAACGTGGGGGCGCCGATCGTCACTGGAGTCCGCTTCAATTCCCCGTTCACAACTTGATACACGTAATATTGTCCATTCTCCGAATACAAGGCCGCGCGAGGGCAGCTCAAGGCGTTCGGTTGACTGGAGACCGTCACCTGGACGGTGACATTGGTGTCCGGCAACAGGCCCGCATCCGATTCGTCAATCGCCACCAACACCTCGCCTACTCGGCGCGTTCCGTAGGTGATCACCGTAACCGGAACGCGCACGATATGACCATTCCACACACGGCCCGGCTTGGCGTCCCAGCCGATAAGAATCTTCTGTCCGACGGCGAGCTGACCGATTTCCGGTTCGTCGAAGTAGGCCCGCACCCGCTCGTGCTTGAGATCCGCCATTTCCAGGATCAGCTTGCCTTGTTGTTCGAACTCCGAGGGCGCGGCATCCATGCTGTAGACGGTTCCGTCAATGGGCGCGTAGATCTTCGTTTGCGCTTCCACCTGCTGGGCCGCTGTTAACGCGGCTTGTGCGTCAGCCAGCGCCGCCCGCGCCCGCGCAACTTCATCCGGCGAATAGCGGCTCTGCGCGCTTTGCTCGGAGGCGCTCAAGCTTGCCTCGGCCACCTGCAGGCGCTGGCGCGCCTCCTCCACCTCGCCCGGCGAAGCCGCGCCCGTGGCGGCCAGTTTGGTAAGCGCATCCACGTCCTGCTTTGCCTGGTTCAGCGCCAGCCGGTCCTGCGCCACCTCCGCAGCCGCAGCCTGCCGCTGCTCCAGGGTGCCGTTATGTGTGATTGCCTCCAGCGCCGCTTGCGCCGATTTCACGCCGCTCTCCGCGCTGGCCACCCGCGCCCGCGCATCCACGTCGTTGAGCACGATGAGCAGCTTGCCGGCAGAGACCCGATCGCCGGGTTGCACGTACACCGCCTGCACAGTGGTCGAAATCGGGCTGTAAAACTGGTACGGCCGCACCGGCTCCACGAGCCCGTTGGTGCTGACCGTGTTCACGATCACCTCGTGCCGGATTTCCGCCGCGCGCACCATCAGCCGTTGGCGAAACAAGGATCGCGCCGTGAAAAATACAACAAGGACCATCACCACCACGGCCAGCCATAGCCAACCCCGGTGCAATTGCCTTCTTTCGTGAGCCATTCCCTTAACCAGAGCCAGTATATAAGACTCAGATTCTTGCCTTTGGAACCGGAAAAATCGCGCCATTCACGGGTTCGGCGCACCTCCCTTTCACCGCCTGATTTTTTCCTCTCGCTCGTACAATGTTTCTATGGCGTCACCAACCCGCTACACCGACGAACACGCCCAGGCTGGCCTCGATTTCGCTTTTCCCGCCATTGAAACCTGGCAAAACCAATTTCCCGGCTACGAAATTCAGATTGACGATCCCGAACTGACCTCGGTGTGCCCCAAAACCGGCTTGCCCGATTTTGGCGCGCTCACCATCCGGTACATGCCCCGCGACCGCTGCCTTGAGCTCAAATCGCTCAAAGAGTATCTGTTCAGCTATCGCAATCTCGGCATTTTCCAGGAAAACATCGTCAACCAGGTGCTCGAAGACATCGTCAAGGCCTGCGATCCCGTCTGGGCGGTAGTGAAAGGCGAGTTTCGTCCCCGCGGCGGCATCGGCACCACTGTCGAGGCGCGCTGGCCACGGCCACACAACGATTGATTACATTTTCCTTTGAAGCCCACAGCTTCGGAGCGCGGCAGCAAACTTGGAGAACGAGCGGCTGATGCAGTAAGAGCATGCCGCGCCAAACCTACAGAAGTAATCTTTTGCGTAGCTCTTCAAGCTCTAGCTCCAACATTGTCGTGGATTCAGGATTTTGAAGCGCAGCGCTTCGTTTCCTCTCATAATCCTGAAATTCGCGAAGCGGCTCAGGATGGGCCTTGATCGTGTCTTCAAATGCTTGCGCTCTGGCTCTTAGTTGATTGATTTCAACATTGATTAACCTGAGCGCAAGAAAGAGCTTTTCCCTTGTCGCCGCGTCCATACGAGTCGCCCCCGTCGGCAGAATTATATTCGGTCCCGAAGGGGCACGGTCCAATGGGGGGTACAATGGCCTGAAATGCCTTTGAGTCCGCACGACCTTCTTTGGTGGCAATGGCTCCTGTGTTCGGCCGGCGGATGGATCGTGTTTGCTATTTCTTACACTTTCGGGGAACGGGCGGCGCGGCGAGGGCGGGTGCCTTAATGTCTCGATCATATTCGTTTCCTTCGCCGCCGCATTGGTGACCGGAGCCATAGGAGTAATACTGTTCGTGAAATGGGTTTGGACCGGCTAGGCTGCTCTGACGAACGAAACCCCTCCTGCAAATCAATGAAAGGCCGAAGGTCACCCCGGTGGAAATCGAACCTCGCCACTACCAAAATTTCTCTTGACACGCTTTTTCTGATGTGTTGTTGTAATAGAGAAATCAGCGAGATTCCCGCCCCTCCTCAGGTTGGAGACAAGCGACGGCTCAAAAGCTACGGCAGCTTTTGGGCCGTTTTACTTGAACCCAGAGGGAGCATCAAGATGGCGAGGAAGAAGGACGTAGCGCTCAAAAACCGGGACACGCGCAAGCGCCGGCGCGCTGGCCCGCGCGCGCAACAATTTAGCGGGCCAGTTGCGCTATTTTTCATCTCAGGCGGTACCTTCTTTGCAGCCCCGCCACCCTCATCCCCTCTTGCCGACCGGGTGCGGATGCTAATCACTGTGATCCTGCTCGGGGCGAGTTTGTTTATTATTCTCTCCAGCCGCTATACTCCCACCGACAGACACTGGGCCTACGCGACCGTCGCGGCAATCCTGGGGTTCTGCCTTCCCAAATAGCCGATTGCCGAGACCACGCTCTCTTGCCTGAAGGTTTCGCCAAATCTCGCCCGCGCATCGGCCCGGCTCTGGGCACGGTCCTGCTGCTGCTCGCCCTCAACCTGCTCAATTACATCGACCGCTACATCCTCTCCGGCGAGATGCGGCCCATTCAGCACGAGTTCCACGCCACCGACCAGCAAATGGGCGCGTTGGGCACAGCGTTTTTTGTCGTCTACATGCTCGCGGCGCCGGCCACCGGCTGGCTCGGCGATCGCTTTCGGCGCAAGCCGCTGATCATCACCGGCGCCGCGCTCTGGAGCCTGGCCACGCTGGCCGCGCTCTGGGTGCATAGCTACGCCACCTTGTACGTTCGTCAGGCGCTGGTCGGTATCGGCGAGGCCACCTTCGGCATCTTCGCGCCCGCCGTGCTCTCGGATTTTTATCCCGAGCGCGATCGAAACCGGATTCTCTCCATCTTCTACGTCGCCATTCCTGTGGGCGCCGCCCTTGGCTACCTGGCCGGAGGAGAGATGGGCTCCCGCTGGGGCTGGCGCGCTCCGTTTTTGGTCTGCTCCGTTCCCGGTTTTCTGGCTGCGGCGCTCTATGGCTGGCTGGGCGGCGAGCCGGAGCGGGGAGCCGAGGATCACATCCGGCCCTCCCTGAACCGCAATACAGTGCTGGGGATTTTCCGTAACCCTGCCTTTCTCACCGCAACCTTCGGCTTGGCCACGCTGACTTTCGCCATGGGCGGCATCTCCTGGTGGATGCCGGAGTTTTTGCGCCGCTCAGCCGGCATGTCGATGGCCACGGCCAGCCTGACAGTGGGCGCCACCACAGTCATCGACGGAATTGCCGGCACCCTGGCCGGCGGCTGGCTCGCCCAGATCTGGCTGCGCACCAACCATCGCGCGCTCTACCTGCTCTCGGCATGGAGCGTGGCGCTGACCATACCGTTCGGCGCACTGGTCTTTTTCGGGCCGCGAGCATGGGTCGTGCCTTCGCTCGTCGCCGCCGAGTTTTTCCTCTTCCTCAACACCGGCCCGCTGAACGCCGCATTAGTCAACTCCGTCTCCGCGCCGGTCCGCGCCACTGCGCTTTCCGTGAATCTATTCTGCATTCATTGCTTCGGCGACGCGTTTTCTCCGCAAATCATCGGCACCATCTCCGATCGCTCCAATCTGAGCATCGGTCTGGGCGCAACCCTGGTGTCGCTTTTCGTCTCCTGCGTGATCCTCGTGGCGGGCGCACGCTTCGCCCCGCCGCTGGAGGAGCGAGTCAGCGGGTCAGCGAGTTAGCCAGTCAGCGGGCGATCGGTGAACTGGATGGGGAATTCGGCTGGCGACGACTTGCTGACCCGCTGACTTGCTATTTCGGCAAAGTCTCCTGATTCCGGCTGTTCATAAACGCCCGCCGCCCTCCTTGCGCGCGCAAGTTGAGGTCATGGATCGGGGACCGGCTCTCTTCCGCGTTGAATCCACGCGCAAGTAGCGGATTTGGCTTGAATTTCGGCGGTCCTCCATAGAACTGCCGGGCGTGGCTCAACACCATTCCCGCGCGGCCGTGCATCGGCTGCACAATGCCCCGAACCTCCACGTTCTGATCGCGGTATTTGTTCAACTCACCCACCGTGTCGTGGTCTTCCCAAAGGCTCACAATCGTAAACCTGCAATCCGCATCCGGCGTCTGGGGCGAACACACATCCAGGAACCGTGTCCCATCTGCAAGTTGCACCACATCATAGATATATGCGGAAACGCAAACGTCCTTATTGAGCATTTTCGCGGCTTGCTCGGCGGTCACGCATGATTTGGGGGACCGGGCAAAGGCGAGTACGGACGCACAAAGAAACAGTGCGGCGAGCAATTTCGCGCGGCGGAGCAAGATGAGCTCTCCTGATGAGTTGCAGTCAGGTTACCGCAAAACGACCGAAAAAGGAACCCATGTAAATTGATCTACACCTCACCTTGGATATACAACTTCGGTCAGATACCCGGTTCGGACCGGATATCCTGGGGCTTGAGATGAAACTGGCAAAATGGGGAACAATCTCGCGCTGCGCATTCCTGCCGAGGTGGTGGAGAAGCTTGGGTTGAAGCCCGACGAAGAGGCCGATGTTCGCGTCACTTGGAAGAATTCATTTGAGGTGGTTCGGAACTTGACGAGACAGCAGGCGATTGAAAGGATGCGGGCAATGCGCTTTGTCCTTCCCGAGGACTACAAGTTTGATCGTGATGAGATTTATGACAGCTAGATATTTCTTCGACACCAATCTCTTGGTTTACGTTTTTGGATCACCCACTGAAACAGATCCCGATCCGGGTAGGGACCGGGCGCAGGAGTTACTTATTTATTGGCGAGTCCGATGTGAGCGCTCAGGTGCTCAACGAGTTCGTCGATGTATGCCGGCGAAAAGTGAAACTGAACTGGAATGAGATTCAAGGAGCCCTGAAAGTAATCGAGGAGCTATG
>JASHUH010000022.1 GCA_030040115.1 Acidobacteriaceae bacterium
GCAGGGCAAAGGCATCTTAAGCGCTATATGCGGCGGGAGATAGTCGGGATGAGATGGGGACATGGAGAGTCCTCTAAGTTATTTTGCTGAGTTGCAGGACGGGCGGGTGGAGCGGACGCGGGAACAGCTTGTGGAAGAGATGCTGCTGATCGCCATCGCCGCGATTCTGAGCGGAGCCAACGGCGGGAAGGAAATCAAGAACTACGGCGAGGCCAAGATCGACTGGCGGCGCAGGTTTCTGACTTTGCCTTCGGGGATCCCGTCGCACGCCACCTTCAAGCGTGTCTTTGCCGCGCTGGACCCGGCAGAACGGGAGAGGGGCTTGGTGGCCTGGGTCTGTTCGATCGCGCGGCTGACACGGCGGGGGAAGTGGTGGCCATCGATGGCGAGGCGCTCAAGGGCGGCCGCAAGACCGGCGACAAGGGTATCGTGCACATGGTCTCGGCCTGGGCCAAGGCCAACCATCTGGCGCTGGGGCAACGCAAGGTCGATGACAAGTCCAACGAGATTACCGCCATTCCCAAGCTGCTTGAAGCGCTGGCACGGAGCGGGACGGTGGTGGCCATCGACGCCATGGGCTGTCAGCGGACCATCGCCGACAAAATCGTGGACAAGAAGGCCGACCGCATCCTGGCGGTGAAGGACAACCAGCAACTGCTGCTGGACGACATCCAGGATTCCTTGCAGATGCTGGCTGCCGATACCGTGGCCGAACAAATCGACTGCGGCCACGGAGGCGTGGAACGCCGCACCTGCGCCGTGCCGGGCGACCTGAGCCTACTGGACAAGGCTGTCCACTGGAGCGGCTTACGCAGCGTGGCGCGCATCCCGGCGCAACGATTTCACAAGGCCAGCGGCAAAACCGAACAACAGACCCGCTACTACGTCAGCAGCCTGCCCCCGGATGCAGCACGGTTGAATGGCCTCATCCGCCAGCACTGGGGCATCGAAAGCAAGCTCCACTGGGTGCTGGATGGAGCCTTCAACGAGGACCACAGCCGCAAACCCGCCGGTCATGCGGCGCAAAACTTCTCCCTGCTCAACCCCATCGCCCTCAACTCCGAACCTGCAAACTCGGCATCCACGGCAAGCGCCTGCAGGCCGCCTGGGAACACAGCTACCTCCTCCACGTCCTCGGAGTGGAGAATTAAGATGCGTTTGACCTGGGGGAGTGAGGGCGCACCCGGATCAGTTTGTCAGCGCTTATGGTAACCTTTCGACCGTCTGAGCGGGCGCTGGACCCGATTCTCCTGGTTTGGGGTCTATCCTGCAAACGACGACGGAACCCTGCCTGGGTGCCAGGGGACACGCTGCGGTCTCCAAGGAAGTATTTGACAGGTATCGCCGTACTGCCTTGCTCCCGCAATCCATGCTACATTCCTCGATATCTGCGACGGCACTCTCAGCCTTTCTTCGTGGCGAGTATGACATTGCCGTTTTTGCGTCATTCCGCGCGGTTGAAGATACTGTTCGTCGGATATACGGCTTTCCTAACCAGTTGGTCGGATCGGCGTTGATGCGCAAAGCATTTGATACCAGTTCTGGTCCGCTACGTGATGCAACAGCAGATGCGAGTGAACAACAGGCAATGTCGGATGTGTACGCAGGGGCCATGGGACTTTTCAAGAATCCGACTAGTCATCGTCTGAACGCATTTGATAGCCCCGAACAATCCGTTTCGTTGGTACTTTTCGCAAATTACCTGATCAATCTTGTTTATGAACGAGCGAGCGCTAACGGGTTGCCGATATAGGAGCGAAGCCTATATACGGCCAGCGCGAATACGACGGCGCAGCCTATCGCGAAACGCAAATCCTGCTGGAGGGGTTATGCAGAAGACAAGAGCGGCGAAGAAAGCTGTGGCCTAGCCTTCATACAACCAGATCATCTCGCGGAGCCAGCGAGACCGGCTCCGCGTTTCTACGCCCTATTTGCCTTCTGACGTAAGCGTGTCTTTCTGGCCGTCTGGCACTAACGGCTAAGCTGAGCGAAGCTCATTTGTGGAGCGGTGTAGAACCGCGACTGCGGAGGAGCGCGCATGGAATTGGCGATTCAGCCGGTAGCGGAGAGCAGGGGCAAACGGCGGTATCGGACGGTGGAGGAGAAGCGCCGCATTGTCGAAGGGACATTGACGGAGGGTGTTTCGGTCGCGGTTGTGGCGCGGCGGCATGGGGTGAACGCCAACCAGGTGTTTCAGTGGCGCAAGCTGTATCGGTGGGGTCTGCTCGACCCATCCTCGCAGCAGCGGCAGCATAACAGGGCACGGCTTCTGCCGGTGACGGTGGTGGACCGGGCGGAGTCCGGAGAAGAGCAAAATGCTTCCGTTGCTGCGTCATCGAGTGGAGCGATTCATATCGAGTTTCCGGGGCGGGCGCTGGTCAGCGTGGAAAGCGGTTCCGATGCTGCGTTGGCGCGCATCGTTCGGGAGAGTCTTCGCGGATGATTCCGGCCAACACTCCCATCTGGATTGCAGCCGGGGTGACGGACATGCGGCGGGGTTTCACTGGGCTGAGCGCCACAGTGCAAACGGGGTTAGACAAGAACCCACTGGCTGGCGATGCGTATATTTTTCGCGGGCGCAGAGGCGACCGGATCAAAATCATCTGGCGCGATGGCGATGGATTATGTCTGCTCGCGAAAAGGCTTGACCGCGGGCATTTTGTCTGGCCGCAAGCCGAGAGCGGCACCGTATCGCTGACGCGCGCGCAGCTTTCGATGTTATGCGAGGGGATTGATTGGAGACGTCCGGTGCGCAGCGCGCCGTTAACCATGGCAGTGTAACTGCGCAGCGGGGTTAGATAACTGACTGGATAAGTTATTGTGATTTTCATGCGTGCTTAGCCGCGAGTCATGGCATAGTTAGAGCATGTTCGATGCGCCCCTGACGCCGCCCGATGTAGACGCGCCGGATCGAACGGCAGTGAAGGCGCTGGTGGCAAGCCTGTATGCGGAGATCGGAGCACTGGAAGCTGATTGTAGCCAAGCAGCAGCGCATGCACTTCGGACGCAAGTCGGAGAAGCTTCATCGCCACATCGAGCAACTCGAACTCCAGTTGGAAGGGCTCCAGGCTGCAGCTGCACAGCCAATGCGGCCGACGGGGAAGCCGCAACCCGAGGCTGCGCCGGCGCGCTGCGCAGGCTGGGCGAGGATGTTTCCGGAGGTGTTGGAGTACATTCCGGCCAGCTTCTTCGTAATCCGCCACCTGCGCCCCAAGCTGAGTTGCGCGCGCTGCTCGTGCGTGGTGCAGGCCCCTGCGCCCGAGCGGCCGGTGGACTGCGGCATGGCCGGTCCCGGCTTGCTGGCGCACGTGCTCACGGGGAAATATTGTGATCACCTGCCTCTGTACAGGCGACGAACACCGAAAAGCTGCACGGCGACGACACGCTGCTGCCGGCGTTGGCGCTCGGCAACGGAAAAACCAGCAAGGCTCGCTTCTGGACCTACGTGCGCGACAACCGCCCGGCTGGTGACAAGTCGCCGCTGGCGGTCTGGTTCACTTACTCGCGCGACCGCAGAGGCGAGCATCCACAGCGCCACCTGGCCAAGTTCCGCGGCATCCTGCAAGCAGACGCCTTCGCCGGTTTCAACAAGCTTTACGAGAGCGGGACCATTCAGGAGGCGCCGTGCCTCGCCCACATTCGGCGCAAGGTTTACGACCTGGTGGAGGCTCACCAATCGCCACCGCAGCTGTGGAGCGCATCGCCGCGCTCTATCAGATCGAAGCCGAGATTCGCGGCCGTCCCGCCGACGAACGCCGCCAGGTGCGCCAGGCGCGCGCCAAGCCCCTGATGGAAGAGATGCAAAAGTGGCTGAAAAACTCTTTGTCCCTGCTCTCTCCGAAGTCCGAGACCGCCGCAGCCATCCGCTATGCGCTCTCGCGCTGGCGGGCGCTCACGCGCTACATCGATGACGGCCGCGCCGCGCCTTTGAACTGCTCGGCGTGGCCCCGGCTCTGTAAGCTGTACCCAGAGCCAGACAACCTCTTTTGTACTTATCCTGCTGGATAGACACATTTTCTCGTTTTCAAGGAAGATGGGTATTTACATGACGCAGGTGACCACGACCTGTAGAGTTTCTGGGCGTGGAGGATTATCCGCGCGATCTGCTGGAATGGGAGGCCCGCTTCTCTAGCGAGGCGGCTTGCGAGGAGTATTTGTTTCGGTTGCGCTGGCCGGAAGGGTTCCGTTGTGACCGCTGCGGAGGACGGAAAGGGTGGCCGGTGTCGAGCGCCCGCAAGGACCAGTGGGAATGTGCGAGCTGCCATGGCCAGGTGGGACTGACGGCAGGGGCAATCTTTCAGGACAGCCGCCTGGCGCTGACTTTGTGGTTTCGGGCGGCGTGGTGGATGACCAGCCAGAAGAACGGCGTCGGCGCGATGGGATGGCAGCGGATTCTGGGTTTGAAAAGCTACAAGACAGCCTGGACGATGCCGCGCAAGTTTCGTTGCGCCATGGTGCGTCCCGGGCGGGATCGGTTGATCGGGCAGTCGAGGCCGACGAGGCATTCGTGGGCGGGGAAGAGGAAGGGGTGCACGGGCGGCAGAGGGAAACCAAAGCCATGATTGCAGTCGCGGTTGAAGAGGACGGGCGCGGCATCGGCCGCATCCGCATGCGACGGATTCCCGATGCTTCGGCCGAGAGCCTGACGCCATTCATGGAGGATTGGGTCGAACCCGGCGGCGTGGTCCGAACGGATGGTTGGTTGGGCTACATGCCGCTGGAGGGAAACGGGTACAAGCACGAAATCGTCTTCCTGAAAAGCAGCCATCGCCGCAAATCGCGCCGCCGTGGCCAGCTCTTCTACAGGCTTCTGGAACAAGCCGTCGCGCCGGTTCCTTACAAATCTCTCGTCAAATGCTCCGCAAGACCGAATTTCTAAAACCGCAAGATGTTGGGGTTAGCGAGGGCTACCTGCGTCAGATAGATACCTATCAAAGCATATTTACCTCCAGAAAGAAGGATGGGGTGCGGCGCAACGAACCCATGCTGCGGTCTGCTATACCTGAATCATGCCTTGCCTTGCCGCCCGGCGCGGCCTGCCTTGGTTCTTCCTCGCCCTGGCCGCCACCATTCCTGTGTTGGCGCAGCAGCCTCCGGGAGCTTTCCACTGGGTTGATTTCCACTCTTCCGCCGATCAGAACATCGTGGTCTGGGTCACCCGCTCCCTGGCGGTCGAAAAATGGACCGCCATTCGCGAAATCGGCGTTGAATACGACGCTGCTCTCGTGGTCACCACCAATCGCTCCTCGTCGCAATCAGCGCCCGCCACCGACACCTTTAGCGTTTGGAGCGTGTCTCTCACCAGCCACATTGTGGCTCCGCTACTCACGGGAGCACACCTGCGCTGGTTCGATTGGGAGCGCTTCGCCGATGGCGCGCCGCCAGAGCTGCCGGTTCTCTACGACAACTGCGCCGACTGCGCCCCCAGCACCTATTTCACGTCCTTTCATTACGATCTGCGCACCCACACCTGGACCACGCGCTGGATGACCGGTGGCCACGGCGTCCCGGTATGGAACGCCAAACCTCCCTCGGGCATGAATTGGACCCAGGTGTATGCGGTAATGACTGCCGGCGCCGCTCACGTGGAAATGTGCACGTGGAACCATTTCGATTACGGCAAAACCAAGCCGGCCGAAGATTATCTCTATACCTACGACCAGGATCCTTTCAGCGGCTTGGGCCGCTCGGTGGAGCTTACCGGGAAAGACGCCGACGCCATGAAGTCCCGCCTCTGCCGCGGCCAGGACGCGATCCAGGACCTGGAACGCGGGCAGGACTCGCCGCTGTGCGAGCCATACGTCCACGCCCAATACCAGCGCCAGCCTGTGATCACTCCACCGGCCAACAATCAGGGTCGCTCGGTCCCGCCTGGCCATGTTCCCATTGGACCTCGGTAAACCCGATTACGGCCGCGGATCAGAGAAACGCCGACCACGCCACCAAGAAGTGAACTAGACTGAACTCACGCGGACAGCATCCAAAGTCCCGGAGGTACGAAGATGGCTCCATCCTCTTTAAATCACCTTTCTTTATGCGCTTTGACGGCAGCCTTTTTTGTGGTCGCCGGATGTCACAACAACCAGCAGCGATCCGCCAACTCCAACGAGAACAGCCAATCGCAGCAGGTCGAACAGCCCAGTTCCGACCCGGCTTCGGCCAATCTGGCTCCGGTAGCTTCCGGTGGAACCGGCCAGGAGAGCCCGAGCGCGGAGGCCCCGGAGAGCGACCAGGAGTATTCAGCCGCGAATGAGAATTTGCCGCCATCGGAGGATTCCGCCGACGAATCGGATTATGGCATTCAACCTGAAGCCACAGCGCCTCAGCCGCCACCCCCGCTGCCCGAATACGATCAGCCGGCCTGCCCCGGCGATGGCTACATTTGGACACCTGGATATTGGGACTACGCCTCAGCGGGCTACTATTGGGTTCCCGGGGCGTGGGTCGATGCGCCTTACGAGGGCGCGCTCTGGACACCCGGCTACTGGGCTTATGATCGTGGCCATTACGCCTACTACCGCGGATACTGGGGGCGGCACATTGGCTTCTACGGCGGCGTCAATTACGGCTTTGGCTACGTCGGCTTTGGCTATCAGGGCGGCTATTGGACCGACGGCCATTTTGCCTACAACCGGTACGTCAACAACGTGAATGTCACCGTGGTTCACAACGTCTACAACTACCGGATCCAGAACAACACCGTTTCGCGAGTCAGCTTCAATGGCGGCCGCGGCGGCATCCAGGTGCGGCCCAGACTCACCGAGCTCGCCGCTCTGCGCGAACCGCATGTTCCGCCCATGCGCACCCAGGTCGATCTGCGTTCCTCCGCCATGGCTAACCGCGCGCAGTTCGAATCGGCCAATCACGGACGTCCGACGGAAGTGGCTTTCACCAAGCCTGTGGCCGCGGAGCACAATGTGACGCCGGTGGCTGCGCATTTGCACAATCTGCCGCCTATGCGTACTGTGCCCGAAACTCGCTCGGCCGTCCCAGCCGGCCGAGCCGAACCGAACCGTCCTGAAGCGAATCGCGCTGCTCCTGCCCCGGCGCGCCCAGAGAACCGCGCGGCGCCAACCCGCACAGAACCGAACCGGGAGGCGCCGAATCGCGCCGAACCCGCCAATCGCACGGAACCGACTGGCGCGGCTCCGAATCGCACGGAGCCTAATCGCACCGAGCAGCCGCGCGCGGAGAGCCATGCCGCTCCTCAGCATTCCGAGCACGCGCCCGCCCATGCGCCCGCCGCGCACCCTCAGTCAGAAAATCGCAAGTCAACGCCCGAGCGCCGCGAAGAGAATCAGCCTCACATGTAGACGTGCATGGGCGCACGACGCGCCGGGAAGGTTGATTCCCGGCGCGATTCTCAATCTCCTTAGGCGCCGCTCGTTATCGTTTCTCATTCACTTTCGCTTTCGTTCCGATGACACCCTCAGGGCGTAGCTTGGATTTCCTGCTCCACCCGGCGCGCAACTGCGTCTATGCTGGAGCTATGACAACCTTGGCCTCTCATTCACTGCGCATCCTCGGCAACTCCGACCTTCACATCACGCCTATCGGGTTCGGCGCCTGGGCCATTGGCGGCGGCGACTGGCAATTTGCCTGGGGGCCCCAGGACGACAATGACTCGATTGCCGCCATCCGTCGCGCTCTCGAGATGGGCGTCAATTGGGTCGATACCGCCGCGGTCTACGGATTAGGCCACTCAGAAGAGGTGGTCGCTCGCGCACTCGAGGGCGTCAGCCCCAAACCGTATGTGTTCACCAAATGTTCGCGGCGCTGGGGCTCCGACCGAATCATCTACGGGTCGCTCAAGCCCGCTTCGCTGGCTGAAGAGCTGGAGGGTTCGCTGCGCCGGCTGCGCCTAGAATCGATCGATCTTTACCAGATTCACTGGCCGAACCCGGAAGAGGAGATTGAAACCGCCTGGAAGGCGCTTGAGCGGTTCCGTCAGCAGGGTAAAATCCGGTGGATCGGCGTTTCGAACTTCAATGTGGAACAGATGAGGCGCATCCAAAAGATCGCGCCGATCACCAGTCTGCAGCCCCCGTATTCGATGCTTCGTCGCGGAGTTGAAGAGGAGATTCTTCCCTATGCACAGGCCAACGGCATCGGCGTGATCAATTACTCACCGATGGTTTCAGGGTTGTTGACCGGCAAAATGAGCGCCGGGCGAGTGGCGGCTATGCCGGCCGACGACTGGCGCCGCAATGGGGTGGAATTCAACGAGCCGCGCTTGAGCCGCAATTTGCGCCTAGTGGAAACGCTGCGCGAAATCGGAAACGCACATGGCGTCACGCCGGGCGTGGTCGCGATTGCGTGGACTCTGCACCATCCAGCCGTTACCGGCGCCATCGTGGGTGGCCGCAACCCGCGGCAGGTGGAGGAGACGACACCAGCGCTCGACTTTCGCCTAAGCGAGCAGGAATTCCGCAGCATCAATACGTTTCTCGACGCGAATCCGGTTTGACGCCACGCGGTGGTCATTCAGCCAAAAGCCCCGGCTGGAGACCGGGGCTTTTGCGTGGGAAGATTGACACGGGCTACATCGCCGCTACAAAATCAGGAACCTGACCAGCGGCGTAATCCTGGAGTAGATGCGTCATCCGCGCCGCCATGCCGGTGTATATCGACGCCGCGCGGAAGGCATTCACGCGCACGCCTTCGCTGGCCTTGGTAAAGCCATATTGCGCAAGCGCGGCCAGCACGCAGACGCGAATCTGCATGGCGTCGCTGTGCAATGTCTCGACGAGGACGCGGTCTACCCCCTGGCAACACTTGGCGGCATAATCCGCCATTTCCTGCATTACGCGCGCGTTCTGGTACATCACCCAAAGCCCCTTCGGGCCTTGCATGCGCTGCCAAGCGTCTTCGGGTGTGGCGCTCAAGCCTTCCTGCCAGAGAAAGCGGTCGCTTAACTCGCGCGCGCTCCAATCCGGCCGAAGGCGCGCCAGCAGCGTTTCCCACGTTTGAAGGTTCCGGCGCCGGATATTGATCCACCACCGACCAAGGCAAAACGCAATTCCCACTAGTACCGCAATCTGTACGAACGACAAAATCATAAGGAACCCTTCACACCGGGATCTGGTAACACAACGCCCCGGCCGATTTGCTCCGTTCAGCTTCTCGTACTTATTACTTACCAGAAAATCGGAAGTTTGTGCACAAAAAAATGCGGCTTTAACGATTTTTCCCTCAAAACCAGGAAATCAATCGTTCACTGTACCAAAGTAACATCGCGGCGCTTGGAGAGATTCTAGAGCCCCTTATGAACTTTCTCGTGCGCGCGAAAGCTCTTAAACGGGCCTAGAGAAGTGCTGTAGCAGATGGCGCATTACCGGGTCGCAAGCTCGGACCTTCCCTCCCGGCCGACGGCGAATCTCTCCAGGAAGACGCCCCTACCCCCCGTTTTGGAACACCCGTTTTTGAACAAGTGTTTGAAAACAGGGGGGTTATCTTTTGCTAAACCCACAAGTGCTTGAAAACAGGGAGTTTATTTCTGTTTTACTCACAAGTGTTTGAAAACAGGCAACTTACCATCTCATGAGCGAGTAAGTGTTTGAAAACATGTCAGTTACCTTTCCGCTGATGCACAAGCGTTTCAAAACAGGATGGTTGTCGAATTTCACGCGCAGGTGTTTCAAAAAAAAAGACGCGCCCGAACGAACCGATTCCGATCATCGCCGGGCCTTCCGACTGCGGATCCAGCATAACGTAAACGAGAGAAATTACCGGCAAAGGGGTTTGGCGGGAAACCGCTTTGGAATGAGGGGGAACACTTTGGTAAGAGGTTTACCATGCCGGCTACGGGCTTGCGGAGTGCCGGCTTCCGCCCGCCCCCGGTTCCCGGCTCGATGAGAAGCAAGAGCCTTGAGCCTCCAATCAATTTTTGTGTGGGGAAAAGTTGATAGGAGGCTCTACTAGAGCGGTCCCAGCTTGCCCGTCCTGGCCGACCCGGAATCCGCCAGCGCGATCCGAGTAGCCTTGGCGGATCCGACCATGCCCAACAGCAAATGCTCCATTTTCGGGCTGAATGCGCGGCGTTGCTCTTCCTGCTGGGCGAAACTGACCACCCAATAGACCAGGGAGCAAAGATAGCTGGCAACCACGAATCGATTCAGGTGGCGATATTGCATCCAGGTCGTTCCATGCGTGTGGAGCAGAGCCACAGCAAGCCCGACCAGGGAATTGAACCCCAGTCCGGTGGCAATTTGAAATTCGCGATTGCGCCACCCGATGGACAGCAACTGGCTGCATCCGGCCAAGGCCAGGAAGACCAATATCCTGAGGACCGAAAACGTCTGTTGCAGGTGCGTCAAGGCGCCCACTTCCGGGGATGGAAGGGCAGTGCCTGAAATGGCTGCGAACGGCCAGATAGCTGCGCCGACGGCAAGAATGAAGAAGCCCACGATAAGGATCCCTGCGCGCGGCAGGGAAGAACGGAGGGGAAGGAGGACCGACCAGGCCAGTTCGACCAGAACGCCGAAGAGGAGAATCGAGTCCACAATCATTTCAATGATGTACGCCGTTACATAGCCGGAGGGGAAAGCGCGAATGATCGCATATGCCCCCACGCTGCCGGCCAGCGTCCAAACGCTGTAGGCAAAGAACATCGGCAAATTCCGCCAGATACGCCTATAGAGGAGCAGTGCGATGACTGCCGCTTCGGCCAGACTGGCGGAGAACCAAAGTGCCGTGTCCAGGTTCATCAAAAGAGCCCACCCACAAAATCACGAAGACGATGCTTAGAGTCTAGCAGCGAAATCGGAAGTGGCCCTACAACAAATCTGTTACGCTCCAATCCCACTTAGCTGACGGCCGGAGGCAAGGGCCAGATGGGCTCGGCAGCGGCGGTCTTCACAGCCGGAGGCAGGGGCCAGATGGGCTCGGCAGCGGCGGTCTTCACGGCCGGAGGCAAAGGCCAGATGGGCTCAGCAGCAGCGGTCTTCACGGCCGGAGGCAGGGGCCAGATGGGCTCAGCAGCAGCGGTCTTCACGGCCGGAGGCAGGGGCCAGATGGGCTCGGCAGCAGCGGTCTTCACAGCCGGAGGCAGGGGCCAGATGGGCTCGGCAGCGGCGGTCTTCACGGCCGGAGGCAGGGGCCAGATGGGCTCGGCAGCGGCAGCCTTCACGGCCGGAGGCAGGGGCCAGATGGGCTCGGCAGCGGCGGTCTTCACGGCCGGAGGCAGGGGCCAGATGGGCTCGGAGACGAAAGACACTTGGGGACTATTGACCCC
>JASHUH010000242.1 GCA_030040115.1 Acidobacteriaceae bacterium
AGACCCAGCGGAATAATGGTCCAGGTGGCCTCTAAAAGCGTGGAACCCTCGATCTGGACGGCGTGGGGATGGCGCTGTTTGTGATAGAGCAGCGAAAAGCCCACAATCAACAGCACGACAACCGTGAGTCCGACCAGGCTCACCAGAACCATGAAGAAGAAGAGCGCATCCGCTTGAGGCGCGATGGTCGACGCCTCCGGCGGAAACAGCGGGAAGTCGTGCAGCCACCTGCTTAGGAATTGCCAAAGTACTGGACTGATATAGTTCATTCCGTTATCCGTTCACCCTCTTCCGGGGCGCCGGCGATGTCGCTGCCGCGGCGTCGCCCTGCTGATGATCGCGCCGGAACATGACCGTCATGAATCCGCCCAGGATCAGCATGGTCAAAAGCCCTCCCGCTTCCACCACCCGCGAGATGATCAGATCGTGCGTGTTGGTGCGGGGATCGTAGTGAAAGCAATAGGTAAGTATGTTGTCCACCGGCGAGCCGATGCGGTTATCCGAGGCCTCGTCCAGCCCCAGCAGCATGTCCTTGGGCGAATACTCCACGCCCATGTAGTACTGCGCCAGTTTGCCCTGCGAAGTCACGATCTCAATCGAGCTGGCGTGCGCAAACTGCGTGATATTTGTCCCCGGAACTTTGAACTTGACGTACTTAAAGCCCACCGCCGCGGTGATCTTGTCAATGTTGTCCTGGGTCCCGGTCATGAAGTGCCATCCGTTGGCGGTCTCGGGATGCCCGTACATTTTCAGGTATTCCTGTTTCTTGGCCGCGGCCATTGCCGTCGTCTCCGTGGGATCGATGCTGACGACCACGATGTTGAAGTCCTTGCCGGGACGGAAGTTGATCATCATCAGCGCGCTGACCAAACCCTTCAGCTCCTCCGAGCACAGCATCGGGCAACGGTAGTAGACCAGCGCCAAAATAGCCGGCTTCTTGCCGAAATAGCTGCCCAATGGAACCGTCTTTCCGGCATCGTCGGTAAACGTCAGGTTCAAAGGAAGCTGATAATTGAGATTTTGCGCAATGCCGACGGCGCTGAGAAGCGACGGCTTGGTGTTTGGCGGACCCACGGGAGTGGTGTTGATTGCCGGCAGACCCTTGTCGCCATAAGTGGAAATCTGCGCGGAAAGAAGCGGAGCAGCAACGCACAATGCAAGCGCGATTATCGCCCCTGCGGGCCACTTTCTCCGGCTTACGTCCATCGATTTCATCTGCTCTCTGCTCCCTTCTGCGATCCCGCCCAGCCAGCGGCCTCGATCGCTCTCTTCCTGCTTTTGATTAGCTGCCCTGCCGCCGAGCCATCCTGCGCGGCCGCGCGGCGATGATTCTTTATTGCCTCGGTTCTCCGTTGACGTTGTTGCCCGCGGACGCAGGCAGATTCTGCTCGTAGGCGGTGCGTGCAAATCCGTCGGTAAGGGGCATGGTCACTTCCGGCCGCGTGTCGCCGGTCATCAACGGCGGCGCGGTAACAGCCGGAGCCACCGGCAAGCCGCGCTGTGCAATCAGCTCCATGGCGCGGTCAATGGGAATCCGAACCTTGCCCTTGGACTGATCGACCCAGCTGTAATGATCCAGGAGCAGATCCTCACGCTCGTGCAATTCGGCCACATCCTGATCGCCGTCGTCCGTCAGCAGGCGCGGGGTGGGGAAGTTCTGCGTGAGAATGGCGACCCTGTTCTGCATTTCCGGACTGGAAGGCATATCGCCAAGCTGCCGGATGTCCACTGTTTGCACCCACTTATTAGTGGGCCCGTCCTCTTTATTCAGATGCGCGTTCAAGACCTTGCCGAGCCCATAACATACGACCGCGGTCACCACCACAAACACGAGCATGGCGACGAGAAACACCAGAATCCCGTTCACGCGCACGTCGCTGCGCTCGTAGCCCGCCGTGATGTCCACTTCTTCCGGCTCGCGGCCTCCCGGAATATGCTCCGGCATGTTGTCTTCAGGCGAGTGTTCCTTATGCGTGGGCATGCTCAGGCTCCAGAATCTCCGCCAGATGCGGATCGTTGACTTGCACCACCGGCCGCGTCTTCAGCCGCATGCAGAAATAGGCCACCCACAGCGCGGTCATGGCCACCGGCAGCGTCGCGTATTCGAGGATTCCCCAACTGAAGTGCAGGTTGCGGGCGGCGTCTTTGAAATTCGGCTCGATGAGCCAGAAGAGGTTCACAGCCACGGCGAAAATCATGAACTGGCAAACGCGCGCCAACCGCTTCTTGTTGCGCTTCAGGTCGCGGGAGAGCAGCAGCGTAAACGGAACCAGCCAGTGGAAGATAAAGTCCAAAGTGATGATGATTCCCCAGCCGCCACGGATGCGGTTCAGGTACCAGTTGATCTCGTTGGGCAGGTTGCCCGACCAGATGATGAGGAACTGGCCGAAGTTGAGGTAGATGTTGAGCATGACGAAGGCGAAGGTGAGCTTGCCCAGGTCGTGCTGTTCGGTTTGCCGCAGCAGGGTGTGGAACGGCTCGGCTTTTGAGAGCCCGATGGCGACAATGATGCCAAAGGCCAGAACCTGGAAACCCTGTTCCACGAGATAAAGCAGGCCATAAACAGTCGAGAACCACACCACATCCATCGACATGACCCAGTAGATGGATGCGGCGGTGATGGTGACGGAGTAAACCACGATTCCGGGACCGCTCCAATTCTCGAATTTCTTGATCCAGCGGGGCGTGGTCTCAGGTCCTTCGGCGTCGCGGCGCAACGCCCAGGAATTCAGCTTCCAGGTGTACAACCCCCAGATGACAAAACAGAGCACACTGACCCAGACGAACGCAAACGGATTCAGCATAGGCCGTTTGAAATCCAGGCAATGCGCCTGCGCTTCATTGATGAGGCCGTCCTTCAACGCCGCGGCGGTGCTGCTCACGGTGGTGTATTGCGCCCACAAAAAGAGCCGCTTCATGAAGACGGCAGTCACGATCCAATAGACGAACACCAGGGGGAGGGTGCGG
>JASHUH010000243.1 GCA_030040115.1 Acidobacteriaceae bacterium
ACTCGAGATCGGGCGATCCGTCGTCGACGCCGTAAATCAGGTGGTGATGAATGTCGATCAATATTCAGGCCCCGTAAAAACCAATTACCTCAATGACTTACGAGTGCGGCCACCATCGAGTCGAAGATCGTCCGGCCATCGGCTGATCCGAGCAGCGCCTCGCTTGCCCGGTCGGGATGCGGCATCATGCCCAGAACGTTCCTCGTCTCGTTGAGAATGCCGGCAATGTTGCTGACTGACCCGTTGGGATTGGCCGCCGCCGTTATCTCTCCGCCTGGCGTTGCGTACCGGAAGGCGATACGATCCTCCGACTCAAGCCGCGCCAACTCTTCCGCGGTGCAAAAGTAATTCCCTTCCATATGGCCGACCGGCACTTCGAGCACCTGGCCCTTATGAAGTTGGTTGGTGAACGGGGTGTTCGCGGTCTCCACGCGCAAATGAACCGGCTTGCAGACATACCGGAGCCCGGCGTTGCGCATCAGCGCGCCCGGCAGCAAACCCGATTCGGTCAGAATCTGGAATCCGTTGCAAATGCCCAGGACCAGCCCACCCCCGGCGGCGAACCGCTTTACCGATTGCATCACCGGAGAAAAGCGGGCAATCGCCCCCGTACGCAGGTAATCGCCATAGGCAAACCCGCCGGGAATCAGAACCGCATCCACTCCGGCCAGATCTTCCGAGTCGTGCCAGAGATAGGTGACGGCTTCACGCGTCACTTCGGCGATCACGTGGTAAGTATCCTGGTCGCAATTCGAGCCGGGAAAGACCAGAACTCCGAATTTCATACTTTCAGGTTAACAGTTTCGCACCTAAGCTGCTCTTGTTCCTGCCCCTGCGCATCCTTTTCGGCGCCCGGCGTTGGTCAACAAAGTTATGATGGCCTCAGGCCAGGGAGGAAGTCGCCGCGCGTGAGACCTGACATGAAAGTAACCTTCGCCGGCTTGGAACTGGTGAGTCCGGTCATTGCCGCCAGCGGAACTTTCGGCTACGGAATCGAGTTCGAGGAAATCGTCTCCCTGGAGCGGCTGGGCGGAATCGTGACCAAGGGAATCTCGCTGGAACCCATGCCCGGGCACGCCTCGCCACGCCTCGTTCAGACCGCCAGCGGCATGTTGAACGCCATCGGGCTCCAGAATGTTGGTGTTCGGGAGTACATCGAAAAGAAGCTGCCGCCCATGAAGCGCTATCCACGCTGCCGGGTGATCGTGAACGTGTTTGGATACACCGAGGACGACTACCTCGGCGTGATCGATCGACTGAATCAGGCCGAGGGCGTCGCCGCTTACGAGCTCAATGTCTCCTGCCCCAACGTATCCGCCGGAGGCATGGCCTTCGGCGCCGATTGCGCCGCCCTCGAACACCTGGTCGCCCGCGCCAAACCAGCCTCCACGCGCCCGCTGATCGTGAAGCTCTCGCCCAATGTAACCTCCATCGGCCAGATGGCCCGCATCTGCGCCGGCGCGGGCGCCGATGCGCTCAGCGTCGCCAACACCTTTCGCGCCATGGCGATCGATGTGGAGACCCGCCAACCCCGCCTCAGCAACATCACCGGCGGCCTTTCTGGCCCGGCGATCAAGCCGATCGCCGTGCGCATGGTCTACGAAGCCGCGCAAGCGGTGAGCATTCCGGTTCTCGGCATGGGTGGCGTCGTCACCCCCGAGGACGCAGTCGAATTCCTCCTCGCCGGCGCCACGGCGGTGCAAGTGGGCACCGCCAGCTACGCCGATCCGCGCGCCACTGAGCGGCTGGCGCGCGGTCTCGAATCCTGGTGCCGCAGCCACTCTGTCGAGCGCGTCGCCAGCCTTACCGGCGGGCTTGAGACTCCCCATCCTGCGGGCCTGCCCTTGGAGAGTTCCCAGGCGGGTTGAGCCATGGGGCTGTTCGCGGGCGATTTTTCTGCCTCGCTGAGCCGGCTCCGAACGCGATGGGACGTACGCCCTCTCCACGTTAAAACCTGAATCACAAGGCGTGATCCACAACACTTGTGATGACGCGCACAGCCACTCGCGCTCTGCAATCGGTAATTTCGGTCACATCAGCCGATGAAATTCCTGGTTCTGCCGCCCTCCCCCATGCCCCGAAAAGGAGCCAGAAGACTGTCGAAAATACCGGTCGAATCGGAGCGTCGCAGCCCGTGTACCACCTCGCCATCCCAATCGCTCTTGCGTGTCCGACGAGGACATCCGCGGTCTGCTTCGCAGTCGCAATTTTGCGGCCGGTTCCGGGCGCGCTGACTGCATCGATGGCTGGGCTTTTTCGGCCAGAAGGGCGGCGCCCTGCCGCTGATCGTCACCGACAGTTGCCCCGATTGGCTTCCGTCCTCCAGACCGCCGAAGATCCTGATGAGGTCCCGCAACGTCCGACCATGATGGCGTCCGCGCCAGCGGCCAGGCCATTTGCTTCAACCGGATGACGACCGCTCGCAGTGGGTCCCCATCCCGGCTGAATCGGAATCGATCCAGAATCGATCCTGCGGCTTGCGATCGCTGGCTGTCCGCTGCATAATACAAGAGCAACCCCGAATCGACGCAGGGCATCTGTGCGGGTAAGAGCTCCCCCCCGGACACAGGACGCGAGGGTCACTTCCGCGATTGCGTCTTTCTTGCATCCTGTTGGATGGCAAGGAGAGGTTTCGCTCTTTCGTGGGTCAAGTAAACCGGGAATTTCCCGCCGACGGTCTCGCCCACGGGAAATAAAACGGCTCATTAAACGATTGTTCCGCGACCGTAGGAACCGCGAGGCAATCAGGTTTTGCACGTTCCTTCAGGGAGGTTTTTTCCCGTGAGTATTTCTTCTGTTTTGCCGGTTCATCGCAGCGAATTGGGTTTTACTTCCAACCGACTTAATAAGCGAAGCTTTTCCGCGCCTCCGGCGTACCGCTTCGCGGCCCACGCAACTGA
>JASHUH010000244.1 GCA_030040115.1 Acidobacteriaceae bacterium
GCGCTGCGCCTGGCGCTTTTGCTGCTGGTGCTGGAAACAGAGGTCGTGGCCGTTGAGGGCGGGCATGGCGCAGCGCGCGCCATTGATGCGGGTGTAGCGACAACGGGATTCCATGGAGTGTGCTCCTTGTGCGATTCGCTTTGCGCCGTCATTTCCGAGACGGAGGTTCCGATTCTTCGCGCGTTGGCGCCGCTCGGGCGGCGTTGGCGCGTTGGCGGAATCGGGCCCAAGGGGATGCTGGTGAGGCGAAGCCCGATGAGCGATTCCTAGGATGCTTTTGAGCGTAGCGGAAAACGGGGGAATGACCGGCAAGGGGTTTTGGGGCGGAAGTGCTGGGGAATGAGGAGGAAAACTTTGGTAAGGGGTTGACGGCGTGGCAGTGGCTCGATATTGCCGCTCGGGTGGCGCCCTTCCTCATGCTTTGCCATGCAGCTCTCGAAAAGGGATCCCGCAGCGGCTCAAGCCGCGCTCCTTTTGTCGCCCTTTGCGGCAGGGCTGGGGCCGCGCCTTTTCAAAGCATTGCAAAATTATGATGCGGGAAGGATACGGGGTACGCGGCTTTGCCGGTGTTCCATGCGCTTGAATTCCCCGACGCGCGTTTCGAGGCGCCGTGATAGCGCACTCCGCGCCGAAGGCCGGACCATGGAATCCCGCCCTCGCCGGCGATGCGCCCGGAGCGATGAATGGGGGCCCATGCGCCAGGCGAAAAAACTCGATCGTCAGACCAATCGCACAAGCGCAAATGCAAACTCTCTCCGCCGGTTGGCATCTAGGCTCTTCGAAGGGTTGGCGTCGTCAAAGCATTCCCTTGAGCAGGATACTTCGGGTCTTCCGCCGTTTTGTGCAATGCAGCGCTGCCAAGCCGCTTACCGAACCGCCTACCGATCGATCTTCCCATCCACAATATGGTCGTCCTGGTTGCCGGATGAATCCCACGAGGAAGGTCGTACTTTCAATTCTTGCCTTCGGCGTGTTGCTGCTGGCCGCGCCGACCGGCTGCGGATCGTCAAGCGCCTCTACAAGCGCCGGCAATATCAACCTGATCTTCGTCGTGAGCGAGGATTTGGCGTACCAGGCAGCCGGAGACGTGAATGCGGCGACGGCAAACCTCACGAGCCAGGGGTTGCAGCGGTCGCTCCAGATGGCCGCATTCCTGCAAAACCAGGTACTGGGAGGGAACAATGTTACGGGGATCTACTCCCTGGAGCCATTGACTCACTTGCAGACCGCCAACAATTATCCGGACATTGTGGCGCTTTGGACCATTCAGCAGTTTGCTCTGCTCAACCACGTCACGCTTTCCACGGTGGGGGGGTCTTACGCGAATCCAGACTCCGCCAACAGCTATCCGCTCAACGCGTCGTACGCATCCGGAGCGGTTCCGAGCGACGTGGTGGCGCCGTCATCCTTTTGTTCGTCTTGCCAGGGCATCGATTTCAACGACGTGGGAGGCGACAACGAGTCCCTGGCGAACGCCATTATCAAGGCCAACGCGCCGGGCTATTATGTTTTCTCGGTTCCCTGGGAGACCGCCAGCAGCATGATGGCGAAGATTAACAGTCTTGAAGGTTACAGCCTAAGTGTCCCGACGAGTTATCAGGGGCCGAACTATATTTATGCGATTTCGATTACACCGTCAGGAGGGGCCGCCAAGCTGGTTAGTTACAACAGTGGCGTGGAGCCCGCCTCGACGTATCCTGCGTTGCCTGAGCCCGTGCCGGTCGCGAGTTCCTGCACGCAGCAAACAGCTTTCAGTATTACGGTCACCGGAGGGAGCGGCGGAGCGGCGGTTCCGGCGGGGATCAACGCCGATGAAGTTGTCTACATGATCCGGCACGCCGAGTCCGGCGCCGAAGGCGCCTGGGATGACGGAAACTATGTCGGCGCGGGACAATGGCGCGCGCTGGATCTGCCGGCGGCGCTGCAAGGCAAAATCAGCCCGGACCAGGTCTATTCGATCGATCCGGCGCAGTTCATCGCCGGCACGGAGAATGCCGCGGGAAATGCCGACTGGTCCTATGTCAGGGCCTCATTGACCGCTGAGCCCTACGCCATCGCCAATAATTTGCCCTACAATCTGGCCGCGGGTTTCGAGATCTTCTCTTCCGAGGGACCCACAGCGGCGAGCAATTTCTTTTTCAATGGCGGCCAGTTCTCCCATCAGAAAGTGTTGGTGGCATGGGAGCACACCAATATCACCAAAACAGTGAATGCGTTGATTGCGAGCTATTTCCCGTCCGGTGGCGGCCCAGTCGCTCCCCAGTGGCCGGGCGGCGATTACGACACCATCTGGACGGTTACGCTGGACGGCGGGGGAAATCTTACGGTCAACAACGCAAGTTGCGAGGGTATCAACGCGTCGGCGCTGCCGGCGGCCCCCCCGCAGTTCTGATCGCGCCGACCAAGCAAGCGCGGGGCGCGGAGATCAGCGGCGGTCGCGCGCGATGCGGGCTGCGGCGCGTTTTTGCGTTTGCCATTTGAGGAACAGCCCGAGCGCGTAGCCAAACTGGATGGTCCAAGCGAGAACGTAGGCGGCGACGAGGAATTTGTGATTGAGCTGCGCATCCAAGGGCATCTGAGAAAGCCCATGGGAACCCCAAAGGTAAGCTACGAGGCCAAGAGTGGCGATGAAAAGGAAGATGAGGAGGGCGGAAGTGGAACTCTTCATTTTTTGACTCCAGCGTGCTTGGTTCAACGGCAAATCAGACATGGTCGAGCGCTTCCTGCGCTTCGAGAGCGAGAGCCTTCTGGCTCTGGCGTTCGACGTAGTAGCGGAAGCCGAGGATGAGGACGCCCCAGGCGATCCAAGCCGCGATATTCCAGAGGAAAGCGGCGAGCATCTTGGGGCTGATGCCGGAATCGGGTCCGCCAAAAAAGACGGGGGCGGGGTGCTGGGTGCGCCACCAGCGGTTGGCCATGTAGACAATGGGCACATCGATGGCGCCGAAGATGCCCAGGACGGCGGCCAGGGTTTGCACCTGCGGGCCGGCGGCGAAACGGCGCAACAGCAAGTAGCTGACATAGATCAGCCAGAGGATGAGGGTGGTGGTGAGGCGGGCGTCCCAAGTCCACCAGATGCCCCAGGCGCGGCGGCCCCAGATGGGTCCCGTGACCAGGACGACGGAACAGAAGACGACGCCGACCTCGGCTCCGGCCAGCGCCAAGGCGTCGAAACGCTGCGCGAGCTCAGAATGATTACGGCGCGAGGCGAGAAAACCAATGGAACCTATCAAACTGATGGCAAAGAACAGGAAAGCAGACATGGCCGAGGGCACGTGATAGTAGAAAATGCGCTGTATCTCGTGCATGGTGGATTCATCGGGCGCAACGAAGATGGCCTGGTAATAACCCCAGACCAACAGGGCGACCGTGGCTGCAGCATAAAGACCGATGGCAAGTTTCTTCATGAGAGTTTGGCTCCCAACCTGGCGGCGGCGATGGAGA
>JASHUH010000245.1 GCA_030040115.1 Acidobacteriaceae bacterium
GCCGGCTGTAACGGCCGCGGGGGGCGCGCGCCTGAGCCGGATTCGCATCTACGAAACCCTCGAAATTTTTGCCGAATACCGCGGCGAGCGAGGTGAGCCTTGAGCCAGTCGCACGCCCAAGCCTATTTCGGCCGGCGCTACACGCTCAGCGCCAGCCACCGCTTGCACACCGAAACCCTGACTGCGGCCCAAAACCGCGACGCGTATGGAAAGTGCAATAATCCCCACGGCCACGGCCACAATTATGTCGTGGAGATTCTGGTGGGCGGCCCCGTCAACTCCGAAACGGGCATGGTAGTCGATCTGGCGGGCCTCGACGCCCTCGTCGGCGCCAAAATCATGGCCCGCTTCGATCACGCCAACCTCAATGCCGACCCAGCCTTCGACCAACAGGTTCCCACCACCGAGAATCTCTGCCGTACGATTTTCGCTCTGCTCAAGGATGGACTCCCGGCAGGCAAGCTTGAGTCGGTCCGCATCGAAGAAACCGAGAATAATTTTTTTGAGTGCCGCAGCGTCCCATCCGAGCCGCTCGGCCGAGAGGATCATTGAGAGGATAAGTGACCATGGCGCACCCGGTCGTTGTCAGCAGGTCCCAGCACAGAGCGGCGGAAGCCCTGGAAGGGCTGAGCGCATTCAGCACCCAGGACATGTACCGCGAAATCCTAGCCCGCCTCGGCGAAGATCCCCGCCGCGACGGGCTTGCCGCCACGCCTGAGCGCATGGAAAAGTCGATGGCTTTCCTCACCAAGGGCTACGACCAGGATCCCGCGCAAATTCTCCGCGGCGCGCTATTCGACGTCGATTACGACGAGATGGTCATGGTCAAAGACATCGAAATGTTCTCGCTCTGCGAGCACCACCTCCTGCCCTTCTTCGGCAAAGTCCACGTGGCCTATATTCCCAAGGGCAAGGTCATCGGCCTCAGCAAAATTCCCCGCCTGGTCGAGGTCTTTGCCCGCCGGCTCCAGGTTCAGGAGCGGCTCACGCGCCAGATCGCCGACGCTATCCACGACGCCATCAACCCTCAGGGGGTCGGCGTGGTCATCGAGGCGCGCCATCTGTGCATGATGATGCGCGGCATCGAGAAACAGCACTCCTCCACGGTCACCAGCGCCATGGTCGGATGCTTCCGCGAAAAAGAGACCCGCTCGGAATTTCTCTCGCTCGTCCGGCCGCCCGTCCCAAGCGGCGTTTAACATCGCGCCAGCGAACCCGCCACTGCTCTCGAGTCGCCTTGGAGGGGGTGTTCCCCCTTGCGCCATGCTCGTCCTGGAATTCACTGTCTTCGCCGCCGCTCGCGCCCAGCCCGCAATGCTCGCTCGGCAGTAAGGAGGCGGCGCCGAATCGGCGCTCCTATTCGGGGAGCCGCGCCTCGTCCGCGTCGGGCGCGGGCCGCAGCCTCTTCGCCAACAGGTATAGAGGATAGGTAAGCGCCACCACGACCAACGTAAAAGCCGAGTGTTTCAGGTCGGCCACGACCGCCGCGACCAGGAAAACTGCCGCGCCCAAACTGATGCCCAGATTGGTCCACGGATAACCCCACATTTTGAAGGGCCGGGGGAGTTCGGGCTGCCGAACCCTCAACACGAACAGAGAGATAAACCCCGACAGGTAAACGGCTACATACAGAATCGACGCCATGGCGATGAGCGTGTCATAGCTGCCGCTGAGAACCAGCCCCATCGCCACCGCGGCGCAGAGCAGCAGAGCCGCGCTGGGCGTACCGCCGGCATTCACCGCCGCGATCCAGCCGGGCATCAGCCGCTGGCGCGCCATCGCGAACAGAATCCGCGGGGCCATCATCAGCGTTGCATTGATGGTGCTGACCACCGTCACCATCGAAATCAGGAGAATCACTTCCCTGCCGTGGCTTCCAAAGATCGCCGCCGCCGCATCCGCGGCCGGAATCTGCGAAGCCGCCAACTTGCCCATGGGCAGCACGTGCAGCAGCGCCGCATTGACCAGCAGGTAAATGGCGCCGCAGGCCAGCACGGCGGTGATCGATGCGCGCGGCAGATTCTTCGCCGGGTTTTTGTCTTCTTCGGTGAAATAGATGTCGGCGTACCATCCGTCGTAGGTGATGACAATGGGCTGCAAGGCGGCGAAAATCGCCACCAGCGCCGCCGCCAGCGGCAAGGTAAGCAGGCTGGGGGGCGCAACCGCGGCGCCGGGCGCGATTTTCGGCGCAACCACGAAACACGCGCCCACAAACGCCACCAGCGCCGCCGCTTTCGCGATGCTGGTAACCTTCTGCGTCCTGCTGCCCCAACGCACGCCGGCCCAGTTCACCAGAGTCAGAGCCAGCAGGCACGCGGCCGAGGCCAGCTTTTCGCGCCCGCGCAAGCCCGGAATGAGGCCGGCCGCGAACTCGCCGAACGCAGCCGACAGATAGGCCGTTCCCGAGGAGAGCATCATCCAGTCACAGCAACCGACCAGGAACCCTCCATACTCGCCGAAGGCCTGCCGCGAAAAGACCAACCATCCTCCGGCCCTGGGCAGCATGGTTCCCAACTCGCACACCGCTTGCGTGCAGCAAAACGCGAATGCGCCGCCCATGCACCAGGCCGCGAACACCACCCATGGATTTCTCAGGTCAGCGGCAATTTCCCCGGGCGTGAGCAGGATGCCCGAGCCAATGGTGTTGCCCACCACCACGGCGATCCCGAAGCCCACCCCCAGGATGCGCAGAAGGTGTCCCTTCCGCCGGACCTCGAATCTTTTATCTTCTGAGCCAATTGCAGAAATGGGCGCCTGCATCGAGCCTTATTTTGAACGGGATTCGGAGCCTTGAGGAAGCCCGATCATAACCTCCATTCCGAAGCGCGTCAACGAAAAAGGGGGGAAAACCGTTGCCGGGTGCTTGCAGCCGCCCTTATTGATAGCACATCCGCCCCATGCGTCTCCTGACTTCGCTACGGATCTTTTCACGTCCGGGAACTCTGCGCCGGCAGCCCGCGTATCCCCTCACAGCCATGATCGACGATATCAAGTTCGCGCTCCGGCAGTTGGGTAAATCGCCCGGCTTTGCGCTCACCGCCATCGCCACCTTGGCGCTCGGCATCGGGGCCAACGCCGTCGTGTTCAGCGTTCTCAACGCGCTGGTGCTGCGGCCCGTCAATGTGCCCGACGGGCAGAATCTCTACATGGTGCAGCGCTTCCAGTGGCCCTCGCAGTCGTACCTCGACTACAAAGACCTGCGCGACCGCAACCGCACTTTCGCGAACCTGACCCTCTTCCAAATCATCGGCGCGGTGGGCATCGATACCGGCGGCAATCCCTCCACCGCCTGGCCCTACCTGGCCAGCGGGAACTACTTCGACGATCTGGGAATTCAGCCCTATCTGGGCCGCTTCTTCCACGCCGCCGACGAAAAGGGCCTGAACAGCGCTCCTTACATCGTGCTCAGCTACGCCTACTGGCGCAGCCACTTTCTTGCCGATCCCGGCGTCATCGGCCGCATGGTGGAAATCAACAAACACCCCTTCACCATCATCGGCGTAGCTCCGCGAGGCTTTCGCGGCACCGAGCTGTTTTTCGCCCCCGCGCTCTGGATTCCCGTCGTCGAGCAGCCAACCGTGGAGGGGCAGAACCAGCTTCAATATCGCGGCAACCATTCTGCCTGGGTCATCGGCCGGCTCAAACCCGGCGTCACCCCGGACCAGGCCACGGCGGACCTGAACGCCATCGGCGCCTGGCTTTCCAAGACTTACCCCTCCGATGACGAGGGCGTCAAATTCACCCTCGCTCGCCCCGGCCTGGTAGGTGATATTTTGGGTGGGCCGGCGCGCGCCTTCATGGCCGGGCTTATGCTGCTCGCCGGGCTGATCCTGTTCGCCGCATGCGCGAATCTCGGCAGCCTCTTTGCCGCCCGCGCCGCCGATCGCGCCAAGGAAGTCGCCCTGCGCATGGCTCTCGGTTCGCCGCGCCGGTTCATCCTGCGCCAGCTCCTCACAGAAGCCATTCTCGTTTCGCTCGCCGGAGGAGTCATCGGCCTTGCCGGAGGGGTGGTCATCCTCCACGGCCTCAGCGCCTGGCAGCCTCTTCCCGACGTTCCTATCAATGTGCCCGTCAATCCTGACCTGCGCACCTACGCGGTGGCCCTGCTGCTTGCGCTCGGCAGCGGATTGGTATTCGGCCTCGTGCCGGTGCGTCAGGTCCTGCGCTCCGATCCGTGGCAGATCATCCGCACCGGCGCGGCCGGAGTCGCCGGATTCCGCCGTTTCACCCTCCGCGACATTCTTCTTGTGCTGCAGATCGCCATCTGCGCCGTGCTCGTCACCTCGTCCCTGGTTGCGGTGCGCGGCCTTGTCCGTTCCCTCGGCAGCCAATACGGTTTTCAGCCACAGAACGCGATTCTGGTCGAGTCCGATCTGCGCATGGCTGGATATACGGATAAAAACGCAGCCCAGATGCAGCGCCGCATGATCGACGCCGTCGCCGCACTTCCCGGCGTCACTCAGGTTGGTTCCATCGATCAGATTCCGCTCAGCCTGGGTGGCGGCGATTCCTACGTCTACACCGACCAGACCACCGATTTCCGCCCCACCAATTACGCCGCCGACGCCATGCAATACAGGATCTCTCCCGGATACCTTGACGCTGCGGGGACCCGCCTGATCGCGGGCAGGAATCTCACTTTCAACGACGACACGCATAGTCCCAAGGTTGCGCTCGTCAACCGTGAATTTGCGGTTAAAGTTTTCGGCTCAGTCCAGAAGGCTATCGGCGGGCACTTTAAATACTGGGGGTCAGAGCGGGCCCAGGTGGTCGGCGTGGTCGAGGACGGCAAATACCGTTTTCTCACCGAGAATCAGCAGCCGGCGATGTTTTTCTGCTTCCTCCAGCAGCCAACGACCGAGGCCTGGCTGGTGGTGCGCTCGCGCCGCGACCCTGAAGATTTGACCCCGGCGCTCGAGCGTACGCTGCACGGACTCGACGATAGCTTGCCCATCGAAGTCCACACCTGGACGTCGGAGATGGACACGGCTCTGTTCGCTGCGCGCGTGGCCACCGTGGCCCTCGGCGTTCTCGGCCTGCTTGGTGCCATGCTGGCCATCACCGGCATCTTCGGCATGGCCTCCTACGTGGTCAGCAAGCGCATGCGTGAGCTGGGCATCCGCGTGGCGCTCGGCGCGGGCCAGCGGCAGATCCTCGGCGCCGCCCTGGGAGGCGCGCTCCGCTTGCTCGCCATCGGCTCCCTCGCCGGCCTGGTTCTGGGCGTCATGGCTACGCGGGTTCTCTCGTATATCGTCTACCAGGCCACGCCCAAAGACCCACTCGTGCTCGGTGGCGTGCTCATCACCATGCTGCTGCTCGGACTGCTCGCGGCCACCATCCCTGCCCGGCGCGCGCTTGCCGTCGATCCTCTCATCCTGCTGCGCGAAGAATGAGCGGGGGCACTCGCGGCGGAGGCAGCCGACCGCCGGCAAAGCGAAGCAGGACGGTGATTGCCCAGCGGATCACAGTGCTAGTGTCTAATTGCGTAAGTTAACGATAGTGTTTCTCAACTGCGAGCCCTTGACTTCGCGTTTGCGCCAGACGAACGGTTTGGCGGAAGGGCCGTAAGCGGCGACGAAGTCTTCGATGGCCTGGCGCAGTTGGTCTACATCCTGAAAGGAAGCTCCGCGCAGCGCCTTGCGGCTCAGGATTCCGAACCA
>JASHUH010000246.1 GCA_030040115.1 Acidobacteriaceae bacterium
TGAAGGAGCCGGAAACATGCTCAACATGCTAGCAATCATGATTCAAAGCGCCGAAAGCGCACCCGCGCTCCCGGCCTATTCCGAAAATGCTTCCATTTGGAGCCACATGTCCAGCGCGCTCCATCTTTCGCTGTATCGCGTCCTCTCCCTGCTCATCGCCGTTCTGCCCGGCATTCTCGCTTTATTTGTCGCGCTCGCCGCGTTCGCCATCCTGGGCATCGCCATCTCGGCGCTGCTGCGCTGGTTCCTGGCGCTGATCAAGTTCGACGACCGTTTTGCCCGCGCAGGCGCCGGTTCCGAATGGACCCCGACCAGCTCGCCCACCGCACTCGTCGGCCGCATCGCCTTCTGGGCCTGCGTCGTGCTCGGCGCCCTTATTGGCGTCTCGGCTTTCGACACCTCCTACGTGGCGGGTGGAGCCGCGTTGTCCATCCCTTTGCTCCCCTATCTCACCCACGCCATCGGCGCTATCGTCCTGCTCATCGTCGGTGTCATTGTGGCCCGCTTCCTCGCCCGGTCCGTGCTCATCGGGGCCGTCAACGCGCAGCTCCAGTACGCCCGCTTTCTCTCTCTTGGCGTGAAGTGGCTAGTGCTTGTGCTCACTGCGGCCATGATTCTCGAGCATCTTGAGATCGGCGGCGCCATCGTCGATCTCGCCTTCAGCATTCTCTTCGGCGGCATCGTGCTCACTCTCGCCCTGGCCGTGGGACTCGGCTCCCGCGAGCTGGTCAGCCGCTCGCTCGAAAGCCACGTAGAACGCACCGTCGAGCGCACCCCGGCGCAACCTGTGGATAAACCCTCGCCGCCTGCTGAAACGATCCGCCATTTCTGAGACGAATTTCGGGATACGGAGCCAGGAAGATTGCGGGCCTGATCGCAGCGAACTTCTTCGTTCCGGCAATCGCTTCTCGATCTCATCGGCCCTTGACAACCATCGCAACCGAGCCGGCCGGCAAATTCACCACGCCTTTGTTCACCGCGATTCCCGTGCGCGACGCCAGAACCACGTTGTCCTCCTCGTCCACTGGAAATCGATGTTCATTCGCTCCCAGATTCACCATTGCGGTCATGCATCCGCGCCGTATGCGCAGCCATTGATCCCGCTCGTCATAGCTTACCCGGGTGTGGCCTGGCTCGCCGTCGTTCAGATCGGGCGTCTTCCTCCGCAAGCGGATCAGATCGCGATACCAGGCCAGCATTTCCGCGTGCTCCGCCTGCCCGGCTTCGTCCCAATTGAGCTTCGAACGCAGAAAGGTCGCCGGATCTTCGGGATCGGGAATGGCCTCGGCCTTCCAACCAAAGGCTTCAAACTCCTTCTTGCGTCCCGCGGAAACCAGCCGCGCCATCTCCGGCTCGTGATCGGCAAAATACTGGAATGGCGAAGACGACGCCCACTCCTCGCCTTGAAAGATCAGCGGAATAAAGGGGCTGGTTAACATCATGGCCGCGGCGATTTTGGCGCGGTCCAGGCCGGCAATTTGGCCGATTCGGTCGCCCACCGCGCGATTGCCCACCTGATCGTGGTTCTGAATGTAGCCGAGAAAGCGGTGACGCGACAGGCCGCCCACCGGCCGCCCGTGCGCGCGCTTGCGGTATTTTGAATATTTTCCGTCATACACAAACACCTCTTCGAGCGCCTTCGCCAACTGCCCCAGGTCCCCGAAGTCCGCATAATATCCCTGCTTCTCTCCGGTGAGCGCAGTAAACAGTGCATGATGAAAATCGTCGCTCCACTGCGCATCGATGCCGAAGCCGCCCGCCGCGCGCGGCGTCACCACCCGTGGATCGTTCAGATCGCTTTCCGCAATCAGCGTCAGGCGCCGGCCCACCATCGCCTGCAGCGTCTCGACTTCCGTGGCCAGTTGCTCCAGAAAATGGATTGCCGAGCGGTCAATAAAGGCGTGCACCGCGTCGATCCGCAATCCATCCACGTGAAAATCCCTGAGCCACATGAGCGCGTTGTCGCAGAAGAATCGCCGCACCTCGCGCGAGCCCGCGTCTTCGAGATTCACCGCGCCGCCCCACGGCGTGTGGTGCGCATCCACCAGGTACGGCGCGAACAACCCCGTGTAATTGCCCACCGGTCCAAAGTGGTTGTAGACCACATCCAACAACACCGCCAGGCCCTGGCCGTGCGCGGCGTTGACAAACCGCTTCAACGCGTCGGGCCCTCCATACGGCTCGTGCACGGCGTATAGCGCCACGCCGTCGTAGCCCCAGCCATGCTTTCCGGCGAACGACGCCACCGGCATCAGCTCCACGTGCGTCACCCCGAGCTCGGCCAGGTAATCCAGCTTTTTGATCGCCGCGTCCAGCGTGCCCGCGCCCGTAAATGTCCCCACATGCAGTTCGTACACCACGCCGCTGGCCAGCGGCAGCGCCTGGAATCCCGCATCCGACCACTCCAATGCGTTGTGATCGTCAATGCGCGACAAGCCATGCACGCCGTGAGGCTGCCACTGCGAGCGCGGATCCGGATAGATCTTCTCGTCGTCATCGATAAGAAAGCCATACTCCGCGCCCCGGGATGCCTCCTTCGCTTCAAGCCGCCACCAGCCGCGCTGGTCGGGTCCGCGCATGGGCAGCGCCTCGCCGCTCACGCTCACCGCCATCTTGTGCGCCCGCGGCGCCCAGATCGCAAATTCGTGCATGGCTTAATCCGCTTCCTTGGCCAGCAACGCAACCGGAAAACGCTGCAGCAGATTTTGCATCAGCGCTCGTCCTCCCGGGAACGCATCGCCTGTCAGCACATTTCTCCAGCGTCCCTGGGGCAGACCGATGGCGGTTCCGGTCCAAGCCAAACCGCGTCGCACATTCCACCGCGGGACTACGGTGGCCACGCAGCCCGCGCGCAGGAACGCCACCGCGTGTTCTTTCTTCGCGCCCTCCGCAAGCAAAGGCGTGTAATCCGCATCCGCTCCGAACCACTCCGGCTTTTCCCGGCGCAAACGCAGCGCCTTGTAGATCACCCACATCTTGGGCAAGCCGCTGTCGATCCGCTTCAGGATTTCCTCCACTTCCATTTCGTCCTCAAGCTCAGCCAGCAGCGATCGCCGCGCCTCATAATTCACCTCGCCGCGATTATCCGGATCGACAAGGGCCAAATTCCACAATTCGCTGCCCTGGTATCGGTCCGGCACGCCCGGCACCGTGCATTGAATCAGCGTCTGCGCCAGGCTGTTCACGCGCCCCGCGTGCAGCACCAGGCCAACAAAGGTCTCCAGCGCGGCCACAAACTCCCGCGACGCCAGAATGCGCTCGATGAACACGTCCAGCGCCTCCTCGAATTCCTTGTTCTGCTGCGTCCAGTTGGTGTGCTCTTTGGCCTCGCGCGCGGCTTTCTGCATATACGCCTTCACCCGCTCCGTCGAGATCGGCCATGCCCCCACCAGCGTTTGATAAAGAAAATATTCCGTGTTCCGGTCCGGATAGGCGCCACTTTTGAAGCTCGCATTCATCCGCGCCCAGCGGTGCAGCGCCACTTTCCATCGCGTCGGGGTCTCGGTGATCACCGCCAGCCGCGCGCGTACGTCGTCGGAGCGCTTGGTGTCGTGCGTCGAAAGCGTCGTCATGGTCAGCGGATGCTTGGCTTGCATCCGGGTGCAATACTCGTGAAACTCCGCAATCGAGAAGCCTTCGCGTTCCGGCGCGCCACCCACCTCGTTCAGCCCCACCATCCGGTTGAAGCAATAGAGCGCGGTGTCTTCAACCCCTTTGGCCATCACCGGGGCCGTGAATTGCTGAAAGCGCAGCAGGAACTCCGTCTGCAGCCCCCCCCGGGCGCGCAGCTTCAGCACGTCCCCGATAAAATCCAGCAGCGCCGGGTCCAGGTCTGTCCGGTGCGTCTTCGCCTCGGCCACGGCGAGATCGATGGCGCGGCGATCCTCGTCCGTGATCTGGTCCCGCGCCGGGATCACATAGGTTCTGTAGATGGAGAAACCGGCCGCCACTTCCCGAATCGCCCGCCGAATCTCGGCCCGCGTGGTATCGCGCCGGTCACGATGGTTCTCGCAGATCTCCACAAACTGGTTCGCCAACCGGTTTACGTCACTGCCCAATACTTCCTGTTCCACGCTGATTCGCTTAGCGCGCGCGATCTCGGCATAGTGGCTCGCTTTTCCCAGAAACCCGCCGTAAATTCCGGTGAGCTCCCGCAAACCATCGCCGTGCGCCATCAGTCCGTTGCATGCGTTCAGAAAATCGTAGCCCGTGGTGCCTTCGATGGGCCAGCTCCCGCGCAGCTCCTCGCCGGGCTCGAGAATTTTCTCGGCCACGATCCACGCCTCCGGCGCGCGCTCGCGCAGCCGCTCAAAGTATTGCTGCGGATCGCGCAACCCGTCGGGGTGGTCCACGCGCACTCCGTCGAGAGCGCCCGCTTCGAGCCACTCCAGAATTCGCGTGTGCGTGGCGTCGAAGACATGAGGCCGCTCTACGCGCACGCCGATCAGCGTGTTGATGTCGAAAAAACGCCGGTATCCCAGCTCCTGGTCGGCGGTGCGCCAATAGGCCAGGCGGTAATTCTGCAGGTTCAAGAATTCGTCCAGAGCGTCACAATCCTTGTTCAGTTCGTCCACGGCCCGCGCAATGGCGTACACCACCTCCGGCTTTTCTTCGCGAACCCGGTGCAACAGCTCGTAGATTACCTTTTTGTCCCGCTGACGCCGCTCGATCTGCTCCCGGTCCGTCGATTCGGGCGCCGGCAATCGCGCCAAACTGTCGGCAATAAAGCTCAGCGTCGCGTCGTGCGCATACTCGGCAGCTTTGGCCAGCGGCATCGCCAGCGAGCGCGGAGCCAGCGGAAACTGGTTATCCATATACACGGCGCGGAAGCTCTCGCCGTCCAGCTCAATCCTGATCTGCCCGGCGCTTAACACGCGCCCGTATTGGTCGCCCAGCACGGGAATCAGCACCTTGTTCTGCAGCTTCACCTCCTCCGAGCGCCAGTCGATGTCGAACCAGGTCGCGTAGGGGCTCGATGGCCCGTTTTCGAGCACATCCCACCAAAACCGGTTCTGAGGACGCGTAGCCATGTGATTGGGCACAATATCGAGGACCTGGCCCAAGCCCAGTTCGCGGAGTCGCGTGGAAAATCCCCGCAGCCCCTCTTCGCCGCCCAGCTCTTCGTTGACGCGCTCTGGATCCACCACGTTGTACCCGTGCGTGCTCCCCGGCGCAGCCTGTAAATAAGGCGAGCAGTAGACGTGGGAGACGCCTAGCGCCTGCAGGTAGTCCGCGACCCGGCCCGCGTCCGCGAATGTGAATCCTGCATGAAGCTGCAACCGGTATGTCGAGGAGGGTATGCGTCGCATAAACCGCCTCTGCGGCCCCTTCGAGCCCAACAGCGCGGCGAGCGGTTAGATGATTGTCCGCGGCGCCCGGATGCTCTCCGCGTGCGCGCCATCCATGCTCAGGCCGCCGCGGCGCGCGCAGTCGCCCGGCCCACCCCGTTCGGGAAGCCCACGCCTGACCTGCTCCGGCGCAGAATCCGGGACTTGCCCCACGGGTCAAGCCCCTATAATAATGGCTACGCGCTTTCCGGAGGCTCCAATCAAGCGTATGCAGGGCTCTCCACGCGCAAAAACGCAGTACGGCTCTCGTGAAAATGCAGCATCCGCTGAGTCCTTCCCGAATCCGGTCCGGCCTCTCGCTTGCGCTCTGCTTCTGCGCCTTTGCGTGGCGCGCCTTCGCTGAAGGCCCTGATTCCATTCCCAATACCTTTGCCCCCGCCTCCACGCCGACGCACGAAATTTTCGACCTTTCCCTCTTCGCGCTCACCGTCACCGGCGCCATCTTCGTCTCGGTCGCGGCCCTGCTCACCTTCGTGTGCATTCGCTACCACAACAGCAGGTCCAACCCCACCAACGAGCCACCCCAGGTGTACGGCAGCCTCCAGGTCGAGCTCGCCTGGACCGTCATTCCCATTCTCATCGTCGTGGTGCTCTTTCTCACCACGGCGCGCATCATCTTCGCCATTCAGGATGAGCCGGAACCGGCCAATGCTCTCAATGTCACGGTGATCGGGCATCAGTTCTGGTGGGAGTTTCGCTACCCCAGCTACGGTATTGTCACAGCCAACGAACTGCACATCCCTGTCAGTACCCCCCAGCAGCCGGAGCCGACGTTTCTTCGCCTCATTTCCGCCGACGTCGACCACAGCTTCTGGGTTCCGCAGCTTGCCGGCAAAACCGACCTCATTCCGAACCACCCCAACGAACTGTGGATGGATCCCCACGAACCCGGCCTTTACTTGGGCCAATGCGCCCAATTCTGCGGCGTCGAGCACGCCAAGATGCTCATCCGCGTCTACGCCGACACCCCCGCCGATTTCGCCGCCTGGATCAAAGATCAGCAACAGCCCGCTTCCAATGATCCGGCCGTAGCCGTCGGCCGCCGCATCTTTGAAACTCAGGCTTGCATGGTCTGCCACACCATCAAGGGAACCCGCGCTCTCGGAACCGTAGGCCCTGACCTCACCCATCTCATGAGCCGCGCCACCCTTGCCGCGGGCGCGGCGCTCAACACCCCCGCCAACCTGCGCGCGTGGGTCGAAAATCCGGCCACTTTCAAGCCCGGCTGCCTCATGCCCGCCATGCACCTCAGTAACCAACAGGTCGACGCACTTGTCGCCTACCTCAGCACCTTGCGCTGAAGGGGAACAGAGATGTCGGATCAGACCATACCCGTTTCCGGCTCGCTCCAGGCGGCGTACCCGCAGCGCGGAACCATGCTCGAGTGGCTTCATGGCTGGATCGTCACGGTTGACCACAAAAAGCTGGGCATCCTCTACATCACCTATGCGCTGTTTTTCCTCCTCGTGGGTGGCGTGGAGGCCATGCTCATCCGCATTCAGCTCATGGCTCCCCACAATCACGTCATTTCGCCGGAAATGTACGATGAGCTCTTCACCATGCACGGCACCACCATGGTTTTCCTGGTGGGCATGCCCATTCTCTTCGGCTTCGCCAATTACCTTGTGCCCATCATGATCGGCGCGCGCGATATGGCGTTCCCGCGCCTCAACGCCTTCAGCTTCTGGCTTACGGCCTTCGGTGGCCTGCTGCTCTATTACAGCTTTCTCGGCGGGTTCGGCCTCTACGGCATGGGTAACGCGCCCGATGTGGGCTGGTTCGCCTACGCGCCTCTGACCGGCAAAGTCTTTTCCCCGGGCCACAATGTGGACTACTGGGCGCTGGCGCTCATCGTTTCCGGCTTCGGCACCGTGGGCACGGCCATCAACATCATCGCCACCACCGTGTCGCTGCGCTGCAAGGGCATGACCTTCTTCCGCATGCCCTTGTTTGTCTGGATCCTGCTCGTAGTCAGCGCGCTTACCCTGGTCACCATCACCCCACTCACCGCCGCGCAGGTCATGCTCCTGCTCGATCGCTATCTCGGCGCCCACTTCTTCGACGCCCAGGCGGGCGGCTCGCCCATGCTGTGGATTCACTTCTTCTGGATCTTCGGCCATCCCGAGGTCTACGTCCTCGTGCTTCCCGCTTTTGCCATCGCCAACGAAGTGATCCCGGTCTTTTCGCGCAAAGCCATCTTCGGTTACCCGGCCATGGTGGCGGCTTCGGTGGGCATCGGCTTCACCAGCCTCGCCGTCTGGGCCCACCACATGTTCACCGTAGGCATGTCCTCGGCCGGCAACTCCTTTTTTGTCATCTCCACCATGGTCGTGGGCATCTTCACCGGCATCAAGGTGTTCAACTGGCTGGCCACCATGTGGGGCGGCAGCATCACGTTCTCGACACCCATGCTGTTCTGCACCGGCTTCCTCTTTCAGTTCCTGATCGCCGGCCTTACCGGCATCATGCTCGCCGTGGCCCCCTGGGACTGGCAGCTCCACAATTCCTACTTCCTCATCGCTCACTTCCATTACGCTCTGGTGGGCGCCATCATCATGTGCATCTTCGCCGGTTTCTATTATTGGTTCCCCAAAGCCACCGGCCGCATGATGAGCGAAACCCTCGGCAAGTGGCACTTCTGGGTCTTCGTCATCGGCTTCCACATGACATTCGACACCATGCACTTCGTTGGCCTTCTTGGCATGCCGCGCTCCATCTACACCTACGAGCCCAACCGGGGATGGGACACGCTCAACCTCATCATCTCCATCGGCGCGTTCGTGCAAGCCGTCGGCGTGCTCATCTTCGTCTGGAACCTGGTTCACTCCTATGTCCGCGGCAAGCTGGCTGGGCCCGATCCGTGGGACGCCTGGACGCTGGAATGGGCCACGCCCTCGCCGCCGCCCTCCTATAACTTCGTGGTGGAGCCGGAGGTGCGCAGCCGCCGCCCGCTGTGGGATATCAAGCACCCCAACGATCCCGATTGGAAATACGAGCAATGAGCGACGTTCCCATCTTCGCCCACGAACCCTGGATCCTGCCTGCGCGTGGGCGCGTCGCCATGTGGTCCCTCATCGTCGCCGAATCGGCCATCTTCAGCCTCTTTGTAGTGGCCTACATTTACTATATGGGCCGCGACCAGTTCGGCCCCACGCCCTCGGTCCTCGACCGTCCCATCCTCAACACCGTCTGCCTGCTTTCGAGCAGCCTCACCATCTGGATCGCCGAACGCGCCATCGAGCAGGGCCGTATGCGCCGCTTCGCCATCTTCTGGGCCATCACCATCCTGCTCGGCCTCAAGTTCCTCATCGGCACCATCACCGAGTTCCGCACCCTCATCAACCGCGACGGCCTCACCATCGACGCCAATCTTTTCGGCACCACCTTCTATTCCCTGGTCGGCCTGCACGCCACCCACGTCCTCGTGGGCCTCGTCGGCCTTTCTCTGATCATGGCCTTTACGCTCTTCGGCAAAGTCAACCGCAGTCACGCCGAGCGCATTCAGGTCTTCTCCATGTACTGGCACTTCGTCGATGCGGTTTGGGTGGTGGTCTTTACCGTGGTGTACATTGTGGGGAAATAGCGCATGACCGAAATCAGCCATAGCCAGGAGAAACACCGCGAAGGCGCCACGATTCATCTGCCCGCGCCCACCGCCTGGCCTATCGTTCTCGCCTTTGGCTGCATCATGGCCGCGGCTGGAATGGTGACCACCACCGGCGTCAGCATCCTGGGCGGAGTGCTCATGCTGGCCGGCTGCATCGGATGGTTTCGCCAGGTGCTGCCCCATGAGCAGCACGAAGAAGTTCCCGTGGTCCATCGGCCGGTGGAAATCGTCTCCACGCGTCCGCTGGTCGAGCGCATTCGGCTGCACCCCGAGCACCGCGCCCATCTGCCTATCGAAACCTATCCCGTCGTGAGCGGCATTCGCGGCGGCATCGCCGGCGGCTTCGCCATGATTGTTCCCGCGCTGATCTACGGCCTCATCGCGCAGCACAGCATCTGGTATCCAGTGAATCTTCTCGGCGGCGCCGGTGTGGCCAATTGGCGCAACCCCACCACCGCGCAGATTGCCGCTTTTCACTGGCAGTGGCTTCTCATCGCCATTGCCATTCACGCCACCACCTGCCTGCTCGTCGGCCTCATTTACGGCGCCATGCTGCCCATGTTTCCGCGCCATCCAGTGCTTTTCGGCGGGATCCTTGCGCCGCTGCTTTGGACCGGCCTCCTTTATTCATTCATGGGCATCATCAATCCCGCCCTCGATGCGCGCATTGACTGGGGCTGGTTTCTCGTTTCCCAAGTGACCTTCGGCGTCGTCGCCGGCCTCGTGGTGGCCAAGCACAGCCGTGTGCCCACCGGCCAATCCCTGCCTTTCGCCGCACGCCTGGGCATCGAAGCCCCCGGCCTCATCCTCTCCAAAGAGGACGCCAGCCGTCCCTACCGCCAGGGTCCCGACAAAAAGCCCGACGACGAGGAGAAAAGCTGATGCGCCCTGGAATGCGTCCTGAGGCGCGTCTTTGGATGCGTCTCAGAACGCGCCTTTGGATGCATGTTGTCCCTCGCCTCGCCGCGCCCCTCGCCTTCGCGCCCCTTGCGCTGCTCTTGGCCTGCAACGCGCCAGGTTATCCTCCGCCGCC
>JASHUH010000247.1 GCA_030040115.1 Acidobacteriaceae bacterium
TCGCTGGTGATGGGGTTCTTCTTGTGCGGCATGGCCGAGGAGCCCTTTTGCTTTTCGCTGAAATACTCCTGCGCCTCGCGAACCTCGGTGCGCTGCAGGTGGCGGAGTTCGACGGCGATCTTGTCCAGCGTGCCGCCCAGGATGGCGAGCGTGGCGATGTAGGCGGCGTGCCGGTCGCGCTGGATGACTTGCGTGGCCACCGGCGCCGGTTTCAATCCCAGCCGCGCGCAGATGCGTTCTTCGTGCTCCGGCTTCAGGTGTCCGAAGGTTCCGACCGCCCCGGAAAGCTTGCCCACGCGCATGTCTTCGGCAGCGGCATCGAAGCGGGCCAGGTTGCGCTGCATCTCGGCGTACCAGTTGAGCAGTTTGAGGCCGAAGGTGGTAGGCTCGGCATGAATGCCATGGGTGCGGCCAATGGTGGGCGTGTGCTTGAATTCGAGGGCGCGGCGCTTAAGAACCACAAGCAAGGCCAGCAGTCCCTCGCGGATGAGCGCCGAAGCCTCTTTGACCTGGAGGGCCTGCGCGGTATCGACCACATCGTTCGAAGTGAGGCCATAGTGTAGCCACCGGGACTCGCCGTCCCGGCCTTGGTCCTTCATCGCCTCTGCTACCGCCGTTGTGAAGGCGATCACGTCGTGCTTGACCTCGGCCTCGATGTCGCGAATGCGGTCGACGGAGAAGCCTGCCCTGGCAATCGCCTCGGCGGCTGCGACGGGAATGATCCCATCCTCAGCCAGAACCAGGCTAGCGGCCGCCTCCACTTGAAGCCAGCAGCGGTATTTGTTTTCGTCCGTCCAGATGTGGCCCATGGCCGGACGGGCATAGCGATCGATCAAATCTAGCTCCTCGGTGTTAGCTCCGGGCTGCTAGCTTCATTCTGCCGAGGCTCAGGTCGGCGCTGTTCCGCTTGAACATTGCAAAATCCGACCCGGCGCCGGCATAGGCCGAGCCAGACTAACCCTTGATTGTACGAGGGTGCGACGCTCAGGAGCGAGTAATCTTCAGGCGGCGATACAACTCATCGAGAAGCAGCCCGCGGCCGGGGGCATAGGGCTGGAACCACTCGCCATCAATCACAAGCTGCGGGATGGCGCGCTTGCCCATGTGACGAACGACTTCCTCGGAGGCGGAGGGATTGGCGTCGATGTCAACTTCGGTGTACGGAACGCCATGCCGATCCAGAAACTGCTTGGCGGCCCTGCAGTCGCGACACCATTCCGTCGTGTACACTTGCACGTTCATGAGCCGATTTTACCGTCTCTCCGCTGCTATTCTCTGTGATGGTGACCACGAACGAGATCAAGGCGCTGCTCGATCTGGAACCGCATCCAATGGAGGGCGGATTCTATCGGCGCACCTATGTTTCGGCGGGAACGGTGGAGCTTGCGCGCGGCGTGCGGGCGCAGGGTTCGGCGATTTACTCCTTGCTCGAAGAAGGAACATTCTCTGAAATGCACGTCCTCGCCTCCGATGAAGATCTTTCATTTCTATTTGAGCGATCCGGTGGAGATGCTGCAGCTTCAGCCCTCCGGGTGCTCCCAAGTCTTCACGCTTGGACCGGACTTGAAGGCGGGGCAGCGTGTGCAGCTTGTCGTTCCGGCGGGCGTGTGGCAGGGGATGCGGCTGGTGGAGGGGGGGCAAAGTGGCGCTGCTCGGGTGCACGGTGATACCGGGCTTCGACTTTGCCGATTACCGCAGCGGGAGCTTTGCGGAGTTGGCCGCACAGTGGCCCGCGGAGGCGGAGCGGATCGGAAGGCTGACGCGGATTTAGGAAGTCAGCGAGTCAGCAGGTTAGCGAGCCAGCAGGTCAGCGAGCCAGCAGGTCAGCAGATACCAGAGTAACTAGCCTAACTTTGCTCCGAGCGGCGTTCGCGGAAAAAACTCCTTAACAATTCCGCGGATTCCTCCGCGCCGGGTCCTTGCTCGACCCACATCCGGTGATTGAGGCGGGGGTGGTTGAGGACCGAGAGGACCGAGCCGCAGGCGCCGGCTTTGGGGTCGGGGGCGGCGAAGACCAGGCGGTCGAGCCGGGTGTGAATCATGGCCCCGGCGCACATGGCGCACGGCTCTAACGTGGCGTAGAGGGTGCACCCATTCAGGCGGTAGTTGCCCAGAACCTTAGCGGCGGCCCGCAGGACAATGATCTCGGCGTGCGCCGTCGGATCGAGCCTGCGCAGAACGCTCTGCTGGGCGCGCGCGATGATGGCTCCTTCGTGCTCGATGACGGCGCCAATCGGCACTTCGCCGGCTTGCCCGGCGAGGCGGGCTTCGGCGAGGGCGGCGTCCATAAAACCGGGGTCGGTCATAGGTCAATCGTTGCAATCAGGTCTGGAGCAGAAAGGTGGAAGTCGAGCCACCGGGTTACGCTACGTGCTGGCCGGCTGGTCTGCGGTGGGGCCCTTAATGTCGTTTACCCACCCCCTCCCCCATTCTGGCGATAAGCGGCTTCTTTTCAGCGCCTTAGGCGTTCTAAATCCGCGCAAATTACTGAAAATAAGTGACTTATTGATAGATTTTCCAGGATCAATGACTTACGGGAGATTTAGCCCGGACCGCGGGGCGGCCCTGACGAAGAGCCGATCCTGAGACCATTCCTTCCACTCTTTCACTCCCTCCATATTGTGCGCCAGTCGTGGAAATAGGATGCAACGGGGAAGTGGTTCGTTTTCTCGAGATTGCCCATTTTCGTATTTGACAGGGCGTGGGGTGAACCCTCTATAAGCGCTAAGATAACGCTTGACGTGTTCGAGGAACTGAGGTAGGCTTCGGTGCATGCCGGAGATGGAAGATTGGCAGGTTCTTCTAGGTTTATTTCCCGCTGGTTGGGAGCAGGAGGGGCGCAGCAGTGGGGCGGTGAGGCGTTTGCGCGGTTTTGATTCCGTCGAGGCCTTGCTGCGCACGCTGTTGT
>JASHUH010000248.1 GCA_030040115.1 Acidobacteriaceae bacterium
CGGTCGAGAAGGCGTGCGCGCAGGTTCGTATCGCCAAACTCGGTGGTGATGCCCAGGAGATGGATCTCAGGACTACGCAGCGCCAGCGCCACGGCGAAAGCGTCGTCGATGTCGTCGCCGATATCGGTGTCGATGATGACGAGTTGCGGCGCGGCGGAATCCGGGGTGGGCGCAGTGGCGACCTGCCCGACCATCCCAGGGCCTGCAGACGCAAACCCCATCAGGATCAGCGCGGCGAAAATGCGCTTCCATCGCATGAAGCCCATTCTAGCCGGAATGTTCTTGATCCATCGCCCGCATGCACACGCCGGCTTGCCTAACGCTGGCCCGGTGTTTCGGCGAGGACAGCATAAAAGCTCAGGCTCGCGTCACCTTGTTCGAGCAGCCGTGTCCTCTGGAGCGCGCCGTAGCGCTCTTCCAGCCGCTGCTTGCGCCGGTGTTCCGCCACCACCAGAGCGCCGTCGGAGAGCAACACGGACGCAGCGCCGCCAAGCAGCTCCAGAGTGCGCGCATACTCCTCCGCCGCATCGTACGGCGGATCGAGAAAAGCTATTTGGTAACGATCTGCTTTGGGGACGGCCTCAACGGCGCGGCGCAGAAACGCGCCCACGCTGCCGGCGTGAATGCGCGCTCGCTGTTTGACGCCGAGTTGCGCCAGGTTGGCGCGGAGGACGGCAAGTGCGGGCCGCGCGCGCTCGACGAACGTGACCCTCGCAGCGCCGCGGCTCGCGGCCTCGAAGCCCACCGCGCCGGAACCCGCGAAGAGGTCGAGAAAGGCCGCGCCGGCGATGCGCGCACCCAGCACGTTGAAGAGGGTCTCACGCAGCTGGTCGCTGGTGGGGCGCGTGGTCAAGCCTTTCGGGGCTGCGAGCAGGCGCGACCGATAAGTTCCGGAGATGATGCGCATTGGCAAACAGGATAAAGCAGTTCAAAATCGTCAGGGGTCAGGGGTGTGGGATTTGGGATCAGGGTCGCCGCCCCGCATAATCGGGCGGAGGGATTTGTGAACCGCCTTGCCGTTTCCCCATCTACAATGTTTTTATGCGTGGATGGTCGATCCCCCTGGGCCGATGGATGGGTGTGGAGTTGCGCATCCATCTGTTCTTTCCATTGCTGGCTTTCGTCTTTCTGGGCCTCAGTGGAACTGACCGCTGGCAGCGTGGGCTGGGGTTGTTTTTCATCCTTGTCGCTGCGGTGGCGGTGCGGGAAACCGCGCGGTTGCTGATCGCCGCGTGGCTGGGGCTGCGGCTGCGCGCGGTGCTGCTGCTGCCTTTCGGCGGATTGTTTGCGTATGCCAACCCGGAGAGCCAGGAAAGCGCCAATTCAGGCGCGGGCCAGTTTGCCTTGGCGCTTGCCGGACCCGTGGCGAACTGGGCCACGGCGTTGGTGCTGGCGACCGCCATTTTGGGCGCGAGCGGCGGGATTCAGCTATTGGGGCTGCCTTTTCTTACCGCCGGCCACTTGCTGCGGAGCCTGGTGTGGATGCAGGCTTTTTTGGGCGTGCTGCATTTGCTGCCCGCGTACCCGCTGGATTTCGGACGCCTGATCCGGGGCAGCTTTGCGCGCAACCACGGGTTAGCGCTGGCCGGACGGGCGGCCACGGGATTAGGCCAGGCGCTGGCGCTCGCCGCGTTGCTGGCCGGGCTGCTTCTTCACAATCCATGGCTGATCCTGGCCGGCTTTTTCATCATGATCGGCGCGCAAATCGAGGACCAGGGAGTTTTTTTCCAATCGGTGGTGGATACCGTGCGGATGCGGGAAGTGATGCTCACCGACTTCGCCACCCTCTCGCCTTCCGACACGCTGGCTGACGCGCTGGCGCGCTGCGTGCACTCCTTGCAGGAGGATTTTCCGGTGGTGCGCGGGCCGCAGTTGGTGGGCATTGTCAGCCGGCAGCGTATTGTGGACGCGTTGCGCCGCGAGGGGAACGGGTACATCCAGTCGGTGATGTCGCGCGCCTTCCAAGTGGCCCGGCCGGAAGACACGCTGGGCGCGACCATCCGGCGGCTGACCGCCGGGCAGGGACTGGCGCTGATCCCGGTTACCGAGAGTGGGCGCGTGGTGGGCATTGTGAGCGTGCAGAACCTGATGAGCTCGATGTCGCTCCTGGCGGAGAAGCGGCGCCTGGAACGCCAGGAAGCTGCGGACTGACGGCTGCGATGGCGGGCGAATCGGAATCGCTTGCCGCATCTGCGTTGGGGCCCGGCCTCTATGTCGTGGCCACACCCATCGGCAACCTTGGCGACATCACCCTGCGCGCGCTGGAAGTGCTGCGCAGCGTGGAACGCATCGCCTGCGAAGACACCCGCCAGACGCAAAAATTGCTCAACCATTATCAGATTCCGACGCCGACGGTAAGCTGCCACGAGCACAACGAACGGCGACGCGCGATGGAGCTGGTGGAGGCGCTCAAGCGCGGCGCACGGATCGCGCTGGTCTCGGATGCCGGCACGCCGGCGGTGAGCGATCCCGGAAACTGGCTGGTGCGCGAAGCCATTGCCGCAGGCGTGCGGGTGATTCCCGTTCCCGGAGCCAATGCGGCGCTGAGCGCGCTGGTCGCCTCCGGACTGGCTTCGGACGAGTTCCGCTTTTTCGGTTTTTTACCAGAGAAGGCGGGCGCGCGGCGCACGCGGCTGGAAGGGCTGGCGGCGGAAAGGAGGGAGCGCGCGCAAACCTTGGTTTTTTTCGAAGCTCCGCACCGGATTCTGGAAACTCTGGCGGATCTGGAAGCGGCGTGGGGGCCTGATTTGCGCGTAGTCCTAGCCCGCGAGCTGACCAAAGTGCATGAGGAGTTTTGGCGCGGGACGGTGGCGGAATTAGGCCGCGAACTTGGCCGCCGGGAGAAAATCCGCGGGGAGATGACGCTGCTGGTCGAAGCCCCTGCCCGAGCGGCTTTGTCCAGCCCGGGTCAGACGGGGCCAGAAAGTATTGCCGGCCGCGTGGAGCGCCTCCAGACCCAGAATGAGGTCGACAAGAAAGAGGCGCTCAAGCGCTTGGCGCGGGAACTGGGCAAATCGAAAAGCGAGCTTTACCGCGAGTTACAGCGGGAGCGGTCGCGGCGGCGATAAGTGCCCCACCAGGATGGGGATTGGTCGTCGTCCGCCTGCCCTTTGACGGTTTTGGAGCGGGCAGGCCCGCGGCTATTTGATCATATGCGTAACGTGGTTCACGAGCAGGATAGCGGTTATCGCGAGCACAGCCCACAGAAGAACGCGCTCCGCCGAGCGAACCTTGTTCAATTTGGCGGTTTCCGCGGCTTGTTGCGCGTGCAAATTCTGAGAAGATCCGTCGAGGACCAGTTGGCTGCTGTTGGCGCGGACCAGCATCAATGCATAAAGTTTCACGGCAGCAAAGAGCAGAACCACCGCACCCCAAATCGACCACATT
>JASHUH010000249.1 GCA_030040115.1 Acidobacteriaceae bacterium
CCCGCCCGGCCAGCCCAGTGGGGATTGCCTGCCCGCGCCGGACTGCATCTGAGGGAGAGAGGCGCCCGGCCCTCTATCCCGGTCCCGTGAGAAGGCTTCGTCGCATGCCCATGTCTTTTCGAGCCCGAAAGCGTGAACCCGGCGCAAGCGCTGCGTCCGGCGATCCGCCCGTCCAGAAGAACCTTGCCCGCCCTTCCGCCGAAGAGATCTTCAAGCAGGTAGCCACCAATGCGCGCCAGGAGCTCGATCGTCCTTCCGTCGCGCTGGCGCTTTCCGGTTTCGGCGCGGGCATTTTTATGGGGCTTTCGGCGCTCGGCGTCGCACTCGCAATCCGGCTGCTGGGAGCCTCGACCTCGGCCCAGATGATCTCAAGGATGTTCTATCCCATCGGCTTTATCGTCGTCATTCTCGGCCGCTCGCAGCTTTTCACTGAAAACACTCTCTACCCCATCGCGCTCGTGTTGGCCGAAAAACGCCAATTCTGGAACACCATGCGCCTCTGGTCGGTGGTGCTGCCCGCCAATATGTTCGGCGCATTCGCGTTTGCCTGCTTGGCCGCGCGCACCTCGGGCATCGAATCCGGAACCGTTACGGCCGTCAGCCGGTTGGGCGCTGCCGCGCTCGCCCATCCTTCCGCGCACATTTTCTGGTCCGGCGTAGTCGGCGGCTGGCTCATCGCGCTTGCCGCCTGGCTGGTTTCCGGCTCCCATTCCATCACCGGCTCCGTCATGGTGATCTGGATGCTCACCTTCGTCATGGGCCTGGGCAACTTCGCCCATTGCGTCGCCAGCTCATGTGAAATCTTTGTCACGCTGCTCGCGCACCAAGCGCCCTGGACCGAGTTTCCGCGCTGGTTCTTCCCCGCCGTGGCAGGAAACATCTGTGGCGGCGTCGGCCTGGTCACGATCCTCGAATACGGCCAGGTGATGCACGGCAAAGTCGTTGAAGACGTCGCGCGCGAGGCCCGCAGAACGGATCCGGCAAAGTACGGGTCTTGATGGAGTGCGCCACATAGTTTGAGGAGTAAGGCGGGACTTCAGAAAGCGCCCGCTGAAGCGGGCAAAAGAGGGTAGCCCCGAGCGCAAGCTTGGGGAAAAGAACGCGCGACGTTACCCCCAGCCCCCGAACCGGGCGTAAGAGATATCGGCACGCACCAAAACGTAATTCTCGAATTCAAGGACGCGCTACCCTGCCAAGGCGATTGGATGAGTCAGCAAAGCGCCGGCCAGCACGAGCACAGTTTTAATGCGGTTTGGCGGCTACCGCTCTTCCGGTGGACAATGCCTGAGTTCCGCAAGTTCACCTGAGGATTGCCTCCTGCACGTCCCCCCGGCGGTCGGCAGCGGTGCAGCCCAGGGCAGGGAAGCCGCGATGCACTCTGTGTGGTTTGGTGAGTTTATAGGCACGCTGGTTCTGGTGCTGCTGGGCGACGGCGTGTGCGCGGGCGTCACCCTGCGCAAATCGTATGCGGCCGATGCTGGCTGGATGGCGATCACCACCGGCTGGGCGCTGGCCGTGCTGTGCGGCGTGGTGGTGGCGCAGGCTTTCGGCAGTCCCGGCACCAATCTCAATCCCGCCATTACCCTGGCCGCCGCGGTCAGCAGCGGCGACTACTCGATTCTTGCGCTTTACTGGTCGGCACAGTTGCTGGGCGCTTTTTGCGGCGCATCCATCATGGCGCTGCACTACGCGCCGCATTGGCGGGTCACGCCCGACCCCGCGGTCAAGCTGGGTTGTTTCTGCACCAATGCGGCCGTGCGCAGCCCGCTCGCCAACCTCTTCAGCGAGGCGGTGGGCGCGGCCATGCTCGTGGTGGTGGCGGCTTCCATCTATTCGCGCGGAGTAGCGATTGGCGGGCCGGCCGGCGGCGTGGGGCCCTGGCTGGTGGGCAGCCTGGTGTGGGGCATCGGTCTTTCCCTCGGCGGCACCACCGGCTACGCCATCAATCCGGCGCGCGATCTGGGCCCGCGCCTGGCCCACGCGGTGTGGCCCATCCCCGGCAAGGGCGGCTCCAATTGGCGCTACGCGCCGATTCCCGTTCTTGGTGATTTAATCGGCGGCGCCTTGGCGGGCTTGTTTTTACATTTCGCCCGACCGTAGACCATCTCGGTGAATTTGCGCGTCAAGACTTCACTTTTGCGGCGCCGACCTAAACGCAGTACTGCCCTCTTTTCGTATCGCCGCCTGCGGAGTCGCTCCCTCAGCTACTGTTTGGGAACGTCAGGCCGCGTCCCGGCGAAATAGAACGCAACGAAGCCCACAATGGCGAATACGATGAGATGCCAAGGCTTGGCCACGAACGCGAACAAGATGTTCTCCCAAAGCTTCATGTCGCGATTCTACAGGCTCCTGCATTTCCGGCTTCTAAGGTCGATTGCGGAGTTGTATTCTTGCCTGTAGATCGCACGCATTCTTAAGAAGGGAGCCGTATGCCGGAACTGGTTTTGCAGCTGGACCCTCGCGACAACGTGGTGGTGGCGCTCACCACTTTGGAACCCGGCGCGATGGTGCGCTACGGGCGCGACGGCGCCGCGCGCTCGTGCACCGCATGTCAAACCATCCCCGCCAAGCAGAAGATGGCCCTGGCTGCGTTCGCGCCCGGAGACCTGGTGCGCATGTACGGCATGGTGGTGGGTGAAGCAATAGCGCCCATTGCGCCCGGCGGGCTGCTGACTACGCAGAATATTCGCCATCGCGCCGGCGACTATAGCGCCGCGCGGCATCCCGCGCCGGCTGAAGCACCCGACGCCGCGCCGTGGAAAAGCCGCACCTTCCTGGGCTACCGCCGCGCCGATGGTCAGGTGGGCACGCGCAATTACTGGATCGTCGTGCCCCTGGTCTTCTGCGAAAACCGCAACGTGGAGCAGATGCGTGAGGCTCTCGAAGAGGAACTTGGCTATGGCCGCGTGAACTCCCGTTACCGGGCGCGCGTGCAGCGACTCATTGAGGGACGGACCGATGGCGATGGGGCGGCGGAGGCGATTGCGGAATCAAACGCGAAGCGCGTTTTTCCGAACATCGACGGCATCCGCTTTCTCACCCATCAGCTCGGCTGCGGCGGAACTCGCCAGGATGCACGCGCCTTGTGCGGACTGCTGGCCGGCTATATTCATCATCCCAACGTGGCCGGGGCCACAGTGCTCAGCCTGGGCTGCCAGAACGCCCAAGCGAGCATTTTGATGGAAGAACTGCGCGCGCGCGATCCCGAAATGCGCAAGCCGGTTCTGTTGTTCGATCAGCAGAAATCAGGGCTGGAGGGCGCCCTGCTCGATCAGGCTCTGGATAAGACCTTCGCCGCGCTCGCCGAAGCGAACCAAGCCGAGCGCGCGCCGGCGCCGCTCTCTGCGCTGACCATCGCCCTGCAATGCGGCGGATCGGACGGTTTCAGCGGCATTTCGGCCAACCCCACCGTGGGCTATGCTTCCGATCTCGTGGTGGGTGCGGGCGGCACGACCATCCTTTCGGAGTTTCCCGAGCTGCACGGCGTGGAACAGGATCTCGTCAACCGCTGCGCCACCGACGAACTCGCCGCGCGCTTTACCGAACTGATGCAGGCCTACGCGGCGCGCGCCCGCGCGGTGCAGTCGGATTTTGCCTTCAATCCCTCGCCCGGAAACATTCGCGACGGGCTGATCACCGACGCCATCAAGTCAGCCGGCGCGGCGCGCAAGGGCGGCGTGTCGCCGGTGAGCGCGGTCATCGATTATCCCGAGTACGCCGCCACGCCGGGCCTCACCCTGCAATGCACGCCCGGCAACGACGTCGAGAGCGTGACTGCGCAGGTCGGCGCGGGCGCCACGTTGGTGCTGTTCACCACCGGCCTGGGCACGCCTACCGGCAATCCCATCGCTCCAGTGGTGAAAATCTCCACCAACTCCGAGCTTGCCGGGCGCATGAGCGACATCATCGACTTCGATGCCGGCCCCATTGTGCGCGGAGAAAAGACCATTGCAGAGTGCGGCGAAGCATTGCTGGAGCTCTCGCTTGCCGTGGCCAGCGGCGACCGGCGCACCAAGGCCGAAATGCGCGGCCAGGTGGATTTCATTCCCTGGAAGCGCGGCGTCTCGCTGTAGGCCGGGAATCAGAAGTCAGAAGCCGTAAGATCGGGAGCATGAGAACGGGAAGATGAGTGCTGAAGGAACAGGGCAGGAGGGTGGTTTCTCCATTCTGTGTTGCTGCGCGTTCTTCATGAACTTTGGAATGGGATACACTGGCATTCACAGGGGATATTGGAAACATAGGCTCACAACTTGATCGGGAGGGCGCTCCTATGGCTTCCCCGGCTAGCCTTGGCTTCACACATCGCGAAAACCGTGATGGCACAATAGATTCCGTCTGTCGCCGCTGCTACGTCACCGTCTGCACGTCCTCATGGGAAGCAGACCTGGAGAGCGCGGAGAAGGATCACGCGTGTGATCCAGCCCTGCTTGAGCGCTGGAGCCGGTTGGCAGATCGGAAATCCATCAGCGGTCCGGAGCAGCCTTAACAGTGCAGTGGCAGATATCTTCAAAACCAATCCTCGTCCTTTCCTTCCATTAAACTGATGGTTGAGGTTCTTTGTGCACCGGGTTGTTTTTGCTGTTTTGGCTGCCGCGCTGCTGGGTGCGTCAGAGCAAGCTTTCGCTCAGCAATCGTCTTCAAGTTCATCCTCGATTTCTTCTTTAAATCCTTCTTCCCGCCAAAGTTCAAGCCCGAGTGTGCCGCCCGCCGCGCCGGCGTCCAATACCGAAGAGGCTGCACCCACGTCGAGCCAGATGGCCGCGGCGGAAGCTGCGATTGCGCGCTCCGACTGGAAGACGGCGGCAGCCAAGCTCGACGCGTGGCTGGTGGAACACCCTTCGGACGTACGGGCCCTGTTCGACAACGGTTTTGTGGCTGACGCGCAAAACCGGCTCGACGACGCCGAATCCCTTTACCGGCGCGCCATCGCGGCCGACCCCAGGTCTTTCGAGGCGCACGTCTCGCTCGGTCTTCTTTTGGCGCGGGAGGGGAAGCTCGCGCAAGCCCGGCCGGAACTGGCCGACGCCACCACCCTCGATCCCGGGGACGCTGGGCCTGGGGCTATGGCGCATGCCTGGCGGGCGCTGGCGCAAATTGACCGGAACACCAACCCCGCAGAGGCCTCCAATGACTTATTGCAGGCCCTTAAGTTATCGCCGCAAACGACTGAGGACGAGCTACTTGCAGCCGATCTCGCGGAGAAAACCGGTCAGGTGGATTCAGCCGAAGCCGAGTATCGCCTGGTTTTGACCACTGACCCGAAATCGGAGCCGGCCAACGCTGGACTGGCGCATCTGCTGATTCAACAAAAGCAGTATCCCGAAGCGGAAACCCTGCTTCGCACGGCCCTCCAGGTCCTCCCGGACGATCCCGGCTTGACTGCGCAACTGGCGCTGGTGCTGGCCGCCCAGGATAAAGCGGAAGCGCTGCCGCTTCTGGAAAAGTTGCACACTGCGCACCCCCAGGACAGGGCGATAGCGCGCATGCTGGCCCAGGTGCGAGCCGACGCCGGCGATTTTGCCGGGTCGGACGAACTCTATGTGCAACTTCTTGCCACCGCTCCCAACGACCCCGATCTGCTCATTGGCCACGGTCAGGACTTGGTTCGCGAAATGAAGCTCGCCGACGCGTACGCGGTCTTCGACAAAGCCTCCCAGATCGCGCCGCGCGCCGCCGCCGCGTGGAGCGGCCTGGCGTTTACCGCGTCGCGCACCGACCGGCCCGACGTGACGTTGCACGCGCTCACCATGCGTTCGGAACTGGAGCCAGAAAACGCGTCCACCTATTTCCTCTGGGCGACCGCCTACGATTCGCTGCACCGGAACAAGGAAGCCGCGGCGTATTACCATCACTTTCTTGACGCGGCGGCCGGCAAATTTCCCAACCAGGAGTGGCAGGCGAGGCAACGGCTGCAACTTCTCGAAAAATAGACCCTCCTCGCGGCCCGAGCAATGGGACGCCCGACGTCAGGGACCAATCGAGAAAGGTGACAAGCCCAATAAGAACAGAGAAGACAGGGCCGCGAATTGCGCCGCAGTGGCGCCCTACCGGCGTGGCAATGCGGCCCTTGCCGCGGATGGCGCATCTTACCACTTGCGGATTTTACTGCACTGCGCCTAAAATATCAGGCACGCGTAGAAGTAACAGCCGCATCGGTGGGAGGTTTTCTCATGCGGACGGGTGTTCGACTTGCCGCGCTTCTGGCCTTGAGCCTGACGATCGTCCCGGTGTGCGCCTTTTCCTCCGACAACAAGGTTCCCGACGAAGAGCAAATCGATGCTCTTGAAGCCAAGGCCAACCAGGCGCAGCCGCGCGAACAGTGTTTCCTCTACGCCGAACTCGTGCAGCAGATGACGGAATTGAGCGCCCGCCAATATGCCGCGGGGGACGTGGCCAAGGCCGACGGCATGCTGAAGAAGATTCAGCAATTCGCCGAGAAGATTCATCTTTCGCTGGCGTCGAATGATAAGCGCCTGAAGCACGCCCAGATTCTGCTCAGCAACACGGCTTTCCGGCTGAAGGAGCTCCTGCACTCCAGCGACTATGACGACCGGCCGCTGGTGGAGAAGACTCTGGCCCAGGTGAACCAGGCGCAGAATGAAGCCATGATGCAGGTCTTCAGCAAATAGCCGCGCATTCTGCGCCGGTGATCGCAGGCTGTGAACGCGATTCGCACAAACGTGGGCACGATCTTAGCGGAATCGGGCCTCGCAATGAGTCCTGAGCCGGCCCGGTTCTGAGGCGCTTCGATTCCAACGGATGCGCCGGAGTCATCTATCATGCGTGCTTTGACTTGGTTCGCCCTTTTTTCCCTCTCTTTTTCGCTGGCCGCGCCTGCGCGGGGACAAAAAAACCAGCCGGAACCGCTCACCGAGGCCCAACAGGAAGCCATCGCCGAGGCCGGCATCGACGCCGACGCGCGCATCGGCCTCTACACCAAATATCTCAACGAACACGCCGAAACCATCAAGGACCTGACCAAGCGCATCCATTCAGCGGCGCGCACCTCCCGCATCGACAACGCGTTGGCGAATTTCTCTGCGCTCATCGACGAGCTGGCCTCCAATCTCGACGAGTATGGCGACCGCATGGCCGACATGCGCAAAAGCCTCAAGGCGCTGAATGAAGCCATTCCCCGCTGGCAGTCGATTTTGCACGACTTGCCTACCGAATCCGGCTTCGATTTTTCGCGCACCGACGCCATCGACGCCAACAGCGATCTTTCCGCCCAGGTAAAGAAGCTCATGACCACCGAGGACGCCTATTTCAACGCGCACAAGGACCTCAAAGGCCAGCAGTATGCCGAGCCGAAGTAGCTTTCCGGCAGGCTGAAGGCGTGGATTCGGCTGGTTTTCCTTTGCAAAAACAACTTCGGCTTGAAACGGGCGCGTGCGGCGATTTCCCCACGCGCTGGTGCGCTGCCGCGCCTGAAGGGCTATTCTTTCCCGGGGATGGTTTGGCCATGTTAAAGGGAATTTCAAAGTACATCGGTCCGGATTTGCTGGCCACGCTCCACCGGATGGGGCATGGAGACGAAATTGTTCTTGCCGACGCGCATTTTCCGGGCCACTCGCTCGGGCCCCTGGTCCTGCGCGCCGACGGCGTACGGGTGGCGCAATTGCTCGAGGGCATTCTGCCGCTGTTTGAGCTCGATACCTATGCGCCGCCGCTCGCCATGATGCAAGTAGCCGCCGGCAACATCCTTGACCCCGCGGTCGAGCAGGACTACATGCACGTGATTCGGCAGCACGCGCCCGGCCTCCCCGCTCCCGAGCGCATCGAGCGGCAGGCGTTCTACGCTCGCGCCAGGAACGCCTTTGCCATTGTCGTCACCGGCGAAACGCGCAAATACGGAAACCTGATTCTCAAAAAAGGCGTGACCCCGGTTCCGGATTCATAGCTGATAGAGTTGATCACCGATCACTGACAACCGGCCACTGACCACTGCGAACTCGATCCCGAGGCCACGCCGCTGAATCCATACGCCCGTGCTCTACCGGCTCTACCAGTCCGAAGATTTTTCCGCCCTCTATGCCATCGAGGAGGCCTGCTTTGAGCCTCCGCTCCGCTTCAGCCGCAGTTACATGCACCATATCGTCCGCTCGCCCGGCACAGCCACCTGGATCGCCGCCCAGGACGGCCAATTGGCCGGCTTTGCTATTGTCGAGTGGCCGAACCAAGCCAGTGCAACTGCCGCCTACATTCAAACCCTCGAAGTAGCTCCCCACCAGCGCCGTCAGGGTGTAGGCGGCGAATTGTTGCGCCGCGTCGAAGCTTCCGCCCAAGCCGCCGGCGCACAGCTCATCTGGCTGCATGTGGACGCGGAAAACACCCCCGCCATTCATCTCTACGAGACGCACGGCTATCTCCGCCAGGGTAGGGAAGACCACTACTACGCCCGCGGCAAATCCACTCTGATCTACACAAAACCGCTGGAAACCCCACCCCTGACCCCTCAACCCATCCCCTTTGATCCCTGACCACCGACCACTTCTCGCCGATCACTGACGCTGATCTCCGCCCCCTAATTTCGATCCCCGTCCTCTCGTTCCCTCGTTCCCTGATCCCTGCTCACTGCCTCTCCGTCAGCCGTGGCCGCGTCTGCACCCCCTGCAACTGCTTCGCAACCGCCTCCACCTCGCGAAACACCCGCAACAGATTCCCGCCCAGAATTTTCCGGCAATCCTCGGCCGAGTAGCCGCGCGCCATCAGCGCCGCCGTAATCTTGGGCAAATCGGCGGGCGAGTCCATTCCCTCCGGCAACTGTCCGTTCACGCCGTCGAAGTCCGACCCCAGCCCCACATGGTCCACCCCCGCCACCTTGGCAATATGATCAATGTGGTCGATCACGAGCGAGAGCGGCGGCCGCGGAATGCGGTCGGCGGCGGCTTTCTGAACTTTCGTGATCTCCCCATAGCTCACCGCGCGCCCCTCCGCTTGAGCCTTGCCCTTCAATTCCTCAATCTCCCTGTCCACCTCCGGCTGCATCGCCTTCTGCGCATTGCGATACTCCTGCGACACGAATCCCGAGTAAAAGTTCACCTGCACCACCCCGCCCTTCGACTCCGGCCCGCCCGAGTTGGCCACCGCCCGCAGCATGTCGTCCGTCAGGTTGCGCGGCGAGTCGCACAGCGCCTGCGCCGACGAGTGCGACGCGATCACCGGCGCCCGCGAAATAATCAACGTGCGATAAAACGTCTTGTCCGAGACGTGCGAGACGTCCACCATCATGCCCAGCCGGTTCATCTCGTACACTACATCTTTGCCGAACTCGCTCAATCCCTCCCGGGTATGCGCCACGCTCGCATCGTTCATGTCCCCCGAGCTGTCCGCCCATCCATTCGAGTTATTCCATGTCAGCGTCATGTAGCGCGCGCCCAGCGCGTAGTATTGCCGCAGCAGCGCCAGCGAGCCCTCAATCGAGTGCCCGCCCTCGATGCCCATCAGCGCCGCCAGCTTGTGCTCCCGGTGCGCCCGCTCAATGTCTTCCGGTGACGTCGCCAGCATCATCTGGTCCGCGTGCCGCGCCGCCTGTTCTTTCACCGCGTCGATCAGCTCCAGCGTCCTGCGCGCATACTGGCCCTTGTACTCCGTAGGTTCCACCCAGATCGAGAAAAACTCCGCCCCCAGGTTCCCGGCGCGCGCCGTCGGCAAGTTGAAGTTGCCCCCGTTCAGCGGGTCGCTCAAATCGAAGTGCTCGTCGAGAAATCGCTGCGGAGTATCGGCATGGGTGTCGATCACGATGGTCGACAGGTGAACCTCATCGGGGATGGGCGTCTTGGAATTCATCGAGGCAGGCCGATGTGTGGTCCGGCTCTGGGCCCAATTCAAGCCGGGGGCGCCAACCAACAGACAGGCGAGCAGTATACACGGACGCATGGGTTTGCCCTGAGTATACGCGCCGTCCCCAAGCAACCACCCCCGCCGGCGCATTTACCGGTTCCTTAGAATCTGTTTAAAAACTACATCAACCGTTTCAGCAGGGTGTGCGTAAAACTGATCCAGATCATAGTTTCAGCCGTGGTGTGGAGTAGCTCATAATCTTTGGACAGGCGGCGTGACCAGTTCAACCACGCCAAAGTCCGTTCCACAATCCAGCGTTTTGGCAGCACGCGGAACAGGTATTGCTCGTTGCGCTTC
>JASHUH010000250.1 GCA_030040115.1 Acidobacteriaceae bacterium
GGGCTTGCCCCTGCGCGGCCTGATCGGCCGTGTAGACGCCGCTCCGCGTGGAGGAACCCGGTTGGGCAAAAAGCACTACTGTCAGGCTGGCGCACGCGGCCAATCCAACCCAGAATGCATTCGCTTTCAATTGAAACCTCTCTGGAGTCGATATACTATCTCCCGTCTATCCTAGTGGACGCGGAATGGTCCTGAAAAGGGGTGGGGATGGCAAGGCCCCATGATTTCGTACACGTATTCCTAAAATCGAGGATAAAATGCCCAACATGCCCAAGCTTCTTCTTTCCACACTGTTGGTAGTTATGCTTTTGCCTGTTTCCGGCGCGGCGCAAGCTGCGTCCCCCGCCGGCTCAGCGGTAGCGCCGTCCGGCGCGCAGGCCGCGGAACACCCCGCGTTTCACCCCTTCCAAATGCCCAAGCTCGACCCCTTGCTGAATACCCAGCCGCCGGTCACCGATGACTGGCTCACCTTCAGCCACGATCCGCAACGCACCGGCTGGAACAACGGCGAAACCACCTTGAGTCCCAGCAATGCCTCCAACCTCAAGCTGCTGTGGAGCACGCAACTACCCCTCACTCCCAGCCCCTTCGCGGCGCAAACGCTCACCGCGCCGGTGGTGGTTGCAGACGTGCAAACAGCCGACGGCGCCAAAACGGTAGCCTACACCATCTCCGGGGACAGCACCCTCTACGCCATCGACGCTGATACCGGCAAAATTCTTTGGCAAAAAGCCTTTCCCGACGCCAATGCGCCGGTTCACGATGCCAACTGGATGTGCACGGACACCGAGCAGGCCACGCCGGTCATCGATAAGGAGAAGGGAGTCATCTACTTCACCACCAACGACGGCGATCTGCGCGCCGCGTCTCTTGCCGACGGCAGCCCCAAACTCACCCCCACGGTCATTGAGCCGCCCTACGTGCGAAGCTGGAGCCTCAATCTTGTCGATGACGTGGTCTACACCTCAATGGGGCGGGGCTGCGGCGGCGAAGCAGTCCACTCCATGGTTTCCGGCAACGTGGTGGCCGCCGATGTTCACGATCCCGACCACATCACCGTCAACCACGTGTATACCGGGGCATCGCGCCCGGCCGGTCCCTGGAACCGCGGCGGACCGGTCCTTGGCCCCGAAGGCGTCTACGTGCAAACCGCCGACGGTCGATACGACCCAGCTTCCGGCTTTTTCGCCGAATCCGTGGTCGCTATCCGCTTGGGCGGCCAGGGCATCGACGACAGCTTTACACCCTCCAATTGGCGCTACATGAATGCCCACGACCTCGATTTGGGCGCGGGCAGCCCGATACTTTTCGTTTTTCACGGCCAGGCCTTGATCGCCACGGGAGCCAAAGAAAGCATCGAATACCTGCTCGACGCCAACGAACTCGGCGGCTTTGACCACAACACGCCGCTCTACGCCTCACCGAAACTCGGCAACGATCCCGACATGCTGGAGCAATACGGCATCTGGGGCGGAGCCGCTACTTGGCAGAACGCCAATGGCGACCGCTACATCTACGTCCCCATGTGGAACGCGCCCTCGAAGAACGCGCCCGCGTTTTCCCACACCAACGGCGACGTCTCACAAGGCAGCATCATGGCTTTTCAGGTCATCGAGAACGACGACAAGTTCTCCCTCCAGCCGGCATGGATTTCCGGCGTCAACCAGGCGCCCGATTCGCCGGCGGTCGCCAACGGGGTCGTCTTTGCCGTCGGCTCCGGCGAGCAAACCATGCAGAATCCCGGACACAAAATCATTCGTGACCGCTACGCTGCCGCCAAGCTGCGCAACACCCCCGTCGGCCACCAGATTCTTTATGCCTTCGACGCTGAAACCGGCAAGCAGCTCTTTTCCAGTCAAGACAGCCTCACCAGTTGGGACCACTTCAGCCAGCCCGTGATCGCGCACGGAAAGGTGTTTGTGGTCTCTTACGACGGCCACGTCTCCGCCTTCGGGCTCAAGTAGCCGCAAGAGTCAGGTTGAAAATGATCGGCAGCCGGTTCACCCCGATGTCGGCCCATTCCTGAATCGACGCCGCATTCCGCGAAGGTTTCAGGAGATCGCAAGCCAAAACGGAAAGGAGCCGAAAGGCAATGAAGGAAGAAAAATGGGGCGATTTCATCGTCCGACGACTGGGTGACCAATGGGGCGATGAGATGATGCTCCACACCCACGGCGGATATGATCCCGACGATGGAATGGCCGACATAGAAGCTGAGGAAATTCTCTTCTATGCCCAGCACCCGGTGACCATCACTTTTGAGTTCGCACATCCCATCATGCGCGGAGACCCGGGGGCCCAGGCGGCGCGATCCATCACCTCCCCGCCCAACCAAGTGTGGAACTACAAGCTCCAAGCACTGACCGACAAGCAGCGGGATGATTCCATGTGCGAGTGGTTGATCCGATTCGGAAAGCCGATCCCGCAGTGGGATTGGTGGGAAGTAGGGCTCAAAGACAAAAAGTTGAGCAGCATGAAAGAGCTGGCGAAGAAGATGAACGACCTCGCCTACCTTGAGAACCACACCTACAAACGAATCCATTTCTTATGCTGCCGGGAGTGGATGGGCAAATCCGCGGCGCCGGCGTTTGGCAAGCTTCAGGCTCCCAAATCCAAGTGAGAAACTTCCTGGATCGGGGAGCGATGGGGGCCCGTGCGATCCAGCAACAGCGGGCGATCGATGGCCGTTTCCGCTCGCAACGCGCCCCTGCGGCCATCTTCCCGAGACGCATTCGCGCAAGGAGCAACCGCCCATGTCGCCCAGCAACGCGGTGAATCGCGTCGCCATTGTTGGCGCCGGAACCATCGGATCGAGTTGGGCGGCGCTGTGTCTCGCGCATGGCTTGAATGTGGTCGCCGCCGATCCCGCTCCCCACGCGGAAACCAACCTGCGCGCTTACGTCGCCCGCGCGTGGAAGATTCTCGCCTCCCTCGGGCTTTCGCCGGGCGCCTCACCTGACCGGCTCCGCTTCACCGCCGATCTGGGTGAGGCGCTCCAAAACGCCGACTTCGTCCAGGAAAACGGCCCGGAAGTTCGCGACTTCAAGATCCGGCTGTTCGCCGAAATGGACCGAGTCGCGCCGCCCGATTCCCTCCTTGCCTCCAGCACCTCATGGCTTACCGCAGATGTTTTGCAATCGCAGTGCCACCACCCCGAACGGTGCATCGTCGGCCATCCCTTGAACCCTCCTCACGTCATCCCGCTCGTCGAGGTTGTGGGCGGCGCGCAAACCTCACCCGAAGCCCTCCAACGCGCCGTGGCGTTCTACGCCTCTCTCGGGAGAAAGCCCATTCTTCTCCGCAAAGCGCTTCCCGGCCATGTCGTCAACCGCCTCCAGGCCGCGCTTTATAAGGAAATTCTCTGGCTCGTCCAGCATGGCGTGCTCAGCATCGCCGACACCGACGCCCTCATCTCCTTCGGCCCCGGATTGCGCTGGGCAGTCATGGGTCCCAGCCTGCAATGGCATCTTGCCGGAGGCTCGGGCGGCATTCATCACTTTATGGAACAGCTCATGGAGCCATTGTGCGGGGTGATGGGCCACCTCGGCGCCCCCGACCTCACCGAAGCCCTCCGCCAAGCCGTCATCGACGGGGTCGAGCAGCAGGCCGGCGACCATTCCGTCGAGCAACTCGCTGACCGCGAAAACCAGATCATCGTCGACCTGCTCACTCTCCGCGCCCGAAGCGGCGCGTGAAGGTCAGCAGCCTGTTAGGCTGGGGCGCGAAGAACGGCCGCCTGTCTTAATTGCGCGAATGCCCTGGTCGCCCATCGACCCCCGGGGCTTACCTCACTCGCTAAGCCGAAGTTCCTCCCTTTGGAGCATGCAAGTCTTTGGATTGGCAGGGCGAGGGCGATTTTGCGGGTATCTGTGTAGTCATGTATCAACGATTATTTATCTTGACTTGAGCATATATGTCGCATCATGTCGGCATGTACGTGGCTGTCGTCCCCAACCGCAACTCCCCTCCCGCGGCGTTCTTGCGCGAGAGCTTCCGCGAGGACGGCCAGGCGCG
>JASHUH010000251.1 GCA_030040115.1 Acidobacteriaceae bacterium
CCGGCGCCCCCCGGCAACAGCGTGTCCGCTTCTCTCCAAGGCAAGCGCCGCGGCAAACAGAGGGGACCGCGCGAGTTTGTCGGCCCCATGGATCACAGTTACCGCGCCGTCAACGGTAATGTGGCTGACGGGCCACCTTCCACGATCCAGGTTCCCGGCAATCATGGGGGCGGTTACTACGCCGAAGCCTACCTGCAGCAGGGGCCCGCGCCCGTCCGCGAAAACGCGCCCACGCGCATCGTCTGCTTCATTGAAGATCTGTTTTTCCTGGCCAAGATCCAGGAGACGGCGCGCAAGTTGGGGGTCAAGGTGGAGTTCATCAAAGGCGCCGACAAAGATTCAGTGGCGCGTATTGCCGAAACTCCCGAAAACGAGCGGCCGACCCTGCTCGTGTTCGACCTCAACAACCTGAACGCCAAGCCCATGACCCTGATTCCCAAGTTCAAGGCCAAGTTTAAGAAGGCCGTCTCCATCATCGGCTTCCTGAGCCATCTGCAGGGCGACCTCAAGATGAAGGCCATTGAAGCCGGTTGCGACACCGTGATGCCGCGCTCGGCCTTTTCGCAGAGCCTGCCCAGTCTGCTGCGCCGCTATGGCGTGGAAGAGGAAGAGGACTACGCGCCGCAACCGGTGTGAGAAGGAAACCAGGACGCAGCAACTCAGTCCACTGGATCAACCGGCTGGAGCCGAACGGCGCGCCCCGGGGAAGAACGCCGCGTCTCGGCTCATTCCGCGTTGCCCTGAGTGACTCCAGCAGACCAAGCTATCGTCCCGCGGCCGCTGTCTCTAACGAAAACAGCGAACCGCGCGCCCCGATGAACAGGGTTTTTTTATCCGCGCCTCCGAACGCCAGGCTTCCCGGACGCTCCGGAATCTCCACCACCCCCATTTGCTGTCGGTTGGCGGTATAAATATAAAGCTGCCCTGAGGCCACATACATGTTTCCAGCCGCGTCCGTCACCACGCTGGTCCCACCGCGGGGCGCGAATTCGGTTGCCGTCCCATGCTCCAGGTTGTCGAGTTTCACACCATACACAGCGTCATCGTCTTCGCTCACCGCAAAGTGCTCGTCACCCACCTGGAAGAGCCGCCACTGCGAAGCCTGCAGCGCCGGCCGCCAGTCACCCCCGGCCATGACGGCGCCGATCGTCCCCGGAGCATAAAAATAACTCCGCGGCTGATTCTCCACTACCCCCACCGTGGCCATGTTGCTGTGCGGAGCATAGACCACGCCGCGATGCTCCAACTGCCACTCCAGCGTCTCTATACCGAAGAGAAACCCAACCGGCAGCAGCAGGCTCGTCCCCTTCACAGGCGCGCTCATCGGCTCAATCTTCTTCGCTTCTCCGGTCTTCGTGTTCACCGCGTAAACTGACTTGCTCAAATCCAGCGCCAGCAACCATCCATCTCCGGCATACCCCACCGCCATCGGCGTTTTCACCGCGTCCGTCAACACTTCCGCCTTGTGTGCCTCCGCGTTCCAGCGGTAAATCCGATGCATCGCCGCATCGGTGAAATACAAATTCCCGGCATCGTCCGCCGTGAGCCCATCGGCATTGCTGAAGCCGGTCGCAAGCTGCTCGAGCTTTGCTCCCGGCGCAAAGACGCCCGCCGGAAGCGGCAGCGGAGGGCCTAGCTTCAGATCGGCGCTCACCGTGAATACCGTAAATTCGTGGTCCCTCACACGAACTCCACTGGTCTGGTCAAAAGCGCTGTTATCGTAGGTCAACCGCGTCATGCTGAAGGTATGCACATTTTCAAACCGCACATCGGTTGAATTCGCCGTTTCCACCGCATTCAGCTTGGGCATGACCTGCCGCGAAACCCGGTACATAAACAGATTCGCGAACAGCAGGTGGTGCGCGTCGTTGAGGTCCGCTGAAAACGCGTCCGCCCCTGCCGGGTTTTCTTCCTCCGTCTGCAGCGCATAAACCGTCCAGTTCGACGCATGATAGAACTGCGTCTCATGGCGCATGTGGTGCTCGCACGACATCTGGTAGACCACGCTGGGTGTGGTGGTGTTTTCCACCGTCAGCCCGGCGCGCGCCAGCGTGTTCGAAGTCCAGATGCCGCGGAAAATCCCCCCGCCCCCATCCTTCACCCACAAGCTGGGATATTGCGACCCCATCGCCGCCGCATACGTCGCGAAGCCCTGTGGCGGCCGCGCCGGCTCAGGAAGATTTGGGCTCAGCACCGGATTTCTGCGTCCAAACCCGGCTCTCAGATTCACGTCGTTCACCAGCGACCGCGGGCCTGCACGCCACACCAGTCCCGCCGCCCTCCGGTCCATCATTTCGGTCGCGATTCCGATCCCGGTCACGATCGCGTCCCCACCCTTGGCGCTTTCCATCACCGGCACGGGCTCGCCCTCGCCTGTGAACTTGGTGTCGGCGTCGGTCACCGTGATGACGGTGATCCCCGGGTTAAAGCCGATCAACACGCTATCCGGCCGCAGCCGCAGTGTGTCCGTCACCCGATACGTGCCGCTGGGAAAGTACAGCGCCCGATGCCCGTCAATGGCAGCCTGGAGCGCCGCCGTGTCATCCGACCCGTCTCCTTTGGCCCCTAGCCTCCGCACATTCACCCACTCTCGCATCGGCGGGAGCTTTGGAAGGTCCGGCGACGAGGGTATGCCTGCTCCGGGTCGCTCACGATGCAGAACCTCCACGCCCCGCTCGCGCCCGTCGTCGCCAATCACCTCGCCAATCGTCAGGTGTTCCTCGACAAACGGTTGCGAACTTCCCTTCACCGCAAACATTGCCCTGGCGCCCGGCTCACCCTCCACCATCTGCGGCACGTTTCTGCACGCCACCTCGTCCAGCGTCACCTCGTTATGCGCCTTCTCGGCGTCGCCCAGCACCACCGCCGCCCGCTGGATGTCCTCGAGCTGCAAGTCGCGTCCATACAGCTCTTCGGTTTTCCCCGGCGGAATTTCGACAGCAATGGGCGCGTGCGCAATCCGGTCGCGCACCAGCGTCATGCCCACGTCCTGGGTGTGGATCGCCGCCCGTCTTTGCCCGGTCAAACTCGAATCCATCAGCAGAAACTGCCAACCCGGCGCCGTGCGCACGGAGATGATCCCGTACTCGCCGCCTTCGATCTGTAAATCCGTCGCGCCGTTGCCCACGTCCTCGAGTGCCGCCCGCCCGCTGCCCACCTCGAACCGCATGTGTTCGAGAAACGAGTGCTGCGCCACGTGAAACCGCACCGCAATCGCCGCCGGGTTGCCGGGGCCGATCTCAAAATTCACATTGCTGATGCCGCTGTAGAACGTGAATTCGTTCGCGTCCACCACCGGCTCCCCGGGACCCGGGCGCCGCGAGGCGAACTGCAGCATATACCGGCCCGTCCCCAGGAAACCGTGGCCCTCCTGGAACCCCGGCGTGTTGGCTCCCAGCACCAACACCGGCCGGTGCGCTCCATACCCGATGAGCCGTATTCCGGACCACAGATAAATCGTCCGGCTGATTCGATATCGTCCCTCCGCCACAAACACGATGCCTTCGCCGGTCGTTTCCTGCACGCGATCGATCGCCGCCTGGATGGCCGCCGTATCGTCCGCCTTGCCATCTCCAACCGCCCCGAAGCTTCCCGGACCCAGGTAGGCCGCATGAGGATCGTCCGGCCGCATTGTAAACACCGATTGCGCCGTCAAGGGCACGGCCGCCGCTGTAACCAACACCAGAATCCAGAGGAATCGACGCATTGAGAAAATACTCCAGAGGAAGTACGCCGATCGAAGGAGCTTCGGCTCGTCGCAGAGGTTTGAAACCGGCGCAGAGCCTTTCTACCACATGCGCCATGCAGTGCATCACAACGGACAGACTTTATAGGCTCACAGACTCGATCAGCCTAGATCAGCTCATTCCGCCCCGTTTGGCTCAGCTCCTTCACGATCTTGCCCACGTCCTGGGAGTGGTCGCGGTGGGCGATCAGCAGCGCATCTTCGGTGTCGACGACCACAAGATTCTCCACGCCCACCAGGGCCACGAACTTTTTGGGGCTGAAGATGTAGTTGTCGGTGGCTTCGATGGCGAGAAGGCCTCCGGCGTCGGCTACGTTGCCTTCAGCGTCGCCGCGCAGACGCGTCTCGAGCTGATACTCGTAAAGCGACGCCCAGGAGCCGAGGTCGTTCCAGGTAAATTCAGCAGGCACGCAGTAGAGGTGCGACAGATGCTCGCCCTTGGCCGAACGCGGCTCGAGGACGGCGTAGTCCACGGAGATGTTTTCGCATTGGGGGTAAAGCGAGCGAAAGACTTCCTCGAACTCGGGCGATCCAAACGCGGCGGCGATGGATTCGAGCAGGGGCGCGGTTTCCGGCAGGTGCTCGCGCACTGCGTTTGCCAAGGTGCGCGCCGACCACAGAAACATGCCGGAATTCCAGTAGTAGTTGCCGGCGGCGATAAACTCTTCGGCCCGGTTCTGGTTGGGTTTCTCGATGAACCGGCGGACGTGCAGCGCGGAGTCGTCCTGTGCGAAATCGCCGGTTTCGATGTAGCCGTAGCCAGTCTCGGCGCGGACCGGCTCAATGCCCAGCACCACGATGTTCTCGCCTGCCGCGGCCACTTGGATGGCCTTTTGCAGGGTTTTGAGGAAGCGCGGCTCGTCGGCGATGACGTGATCGGAAGGAAAGACGCCAAGGACGGCGGCGGGATTCTGCTTTTCGATGAGAAACGCGGCCAAGCCGCAGGCAGGGGCCGTGTTGCGGGCGATCGGCTCCTGCACGATTTGGCCGGGAGGAAGGCCCGGCAACTGGTCGGCGATCTCATGGGCCAGGAATTCGTTGGTGATGATCCAGGTTCTTTCAAGGCCGGCCAGCGGCTTGAGCCGCTCTACGGTTTGTTGAATCATCGAGCGTTCGCCGTCAAGCGCCAGCACCTGCTTGGCGCGAGCGCGGCGCGAGCGCGGCCAGAAACGGGTGCCGCTGCCGCCAGCCAGAATTACGGGACGAAAATCGATACTCTTCAAAATCATCGAATCAACATCCTATCCGACGAAGATAATGTTTGCACAGTAAGGGTTGAATAATAATTTCGGCCGGAAAACGCCGCTCACGGGCCAGCAGCGGACCGGTATGAGCCAAGCGGCCAGCGCGGGCGGTCAGGACCGGGTTTTGCGCAAATCCGCGGTGCGGGGCGTCACCTGGCCGTCCGTTGAGGATGGAAGGCGGTTAGACCGGCTCTTCCCCATTGGATGTCGAACCACGGCGCCGACGGCTGAGATGCAAATGCGATAAGCTATCAGAAATGCCAGGCCTGCGTCAGGGTTCAATGCATCTCGGCCGTGTAGCCGGAATCGATCTGTTTCTGCACTGGACCTGGTTTGTGGTTGCGGTGCTTGAGATCGGCGCGCGGGAAAGCCGCTATTCCTCCGTCATCTGGGGTGCTCTGGAGTATCTGGCTCTCTTCGTCATTGTCCTGTTGCACGAATTCGGGCACGCGTTGGCCTGCCGCCAGGTGGGAGGAGTCGCAGAGCGCATCGTGCTTTGGCCACTGGGCGGAGTCGCGTACGTGAACCCGCCGCAGCGCCCCGGAGCGACGCTTTGGAGCCTGGCCGCGGGACCTCTGGTGAATGTGGCGCTGACGCCCATCCTGGGCGCGGCGGTGGGGATGAGCCGCTGGCGGGGATGGGCGTACACCGCGCCCGCGGCCTACCACTTCCTATGGATGGTCTTTGGAATCAACCTCGCGCTGCTGGCCTTTAACATCTTGCCCATTTACCCGCTCGACGGAGGCCAGATTCTGCGCTCCTTGCTCTGGTATATGATGGGGCGCGCGCGCAGCCTGATGGTGGCTACGGTTCTTGGCTTTGTGGGCGCCGCGGGTTTGGTCGGCGCCGCCCTGTGGCTGCACTCCACCTGGTCGCTCTTGATTGCCGGATATCTGCTCATGAATTGCTGGGGTGGGCTGAAAGCGGCGCGCATTTTAATTCGCAATGAAAAGCTTCCTCGGCGCGAGGGCTTTGCCTGCCCGAATTGCGGCGCAAAGCCTCCCCTCGGCGCCCTTTGGAAATGTGCCCAGTGCAGCCAGGTTTTCGACACATTCGCCAGCGGGGCCGCTTGTCCCCATTGCGGATCTCAATTTCCGAACACGATGTGCGGTGAGTGCCAGCAAATGCGTCCCATGAGCGAGTGGGTTGCCGGGGCCTATGTGCGCCCCGGCGCTATCGGGCGCAGTTCCGCAACGACGTAGCGGCCGCCCCGGCTCTCTGTCCATCGCCCGGAGGCCCGCACGACCTTCCCTCCGGCCAGAAAGCTCATCCTGGTTGGATCGTCAGCGCAGCCCGGTCAGGAATTCACCCATGCGCCGCACGCCCTCGTCGATGTTCTGCTTGGTTACCGGGTAGGAAAGCCGAACATGCTCCCGCGTGCCGAAAGCCTCGCCCGGCACCGTCACCACATGGGCATCGTGCAGCATGCGCGTGGCCAGCTCAGTCGCCGTGCGCATGCCACCTTTGCCCAAATAAGCGGAGATATTCGGATAAACGTAAAATGCGCCTTGCGGCCTGGTGCAGGTGACGCCGGGAATCGCAGCCAGCCGCTCCAGGATGTGGTCGCGCAGATCAATGAATTCGGCGCGGAACTCCGAGACGCATTCCTGCGAGCCGCTTAATGCCGCCACAGCGGCCTTTTGCACGATGCTGGCAGCGTTTGACGTGGATTGCGACTGCAGCTTGCTCAGGTTGGCCACCACCGGCTTCGACGCCAGGGCGTAACCGGCGCGCCAGCCGGTCATCGCGTAGGTTTTTGAAAGCGAGCCGAGGATGACAAGATGCTCCTTGGCCCAGGTGAACGAGCCGCCGGAAACGGGTTTGCCGGCGTAATTCAGGTAGACATAGCACTCGTCCAGAAGCAGGAAAATACCTCGCTCGTGGGCGAGCCGAACGATGCGTTCAAGATCTTCAGCCGAGACCACCGAGCCGGCCGGGTTCGAAGGCGAATTGAGGATGATGGCCTTGGTGCGCGGAGTGACGGCCCGTTCGATGGCCCCCGCGGTGATGCGGAAGTTCTCCGCCTCGCCGGTTTCAAGGAAAACGACCTTGCCGCCGCCATACTGGATGATGTCTTTGAAGCTGACCCAATAGGGAACGGGCAGAATCACCTCGTCGCCGTGATCGACCAGCACCTGGATGGCGTTGAACAAAGCTTGCTTGCCGCCGGTGGTGAAGATAGCCTCGTCAATCGAGTAGTCGGAGCCAAAGTCACAGGCATGGCGCTCCACGATGGCCCTGCGCACGTCGGGAATGCCGGGAACAACCGTGTAGCGGGTGAAGTTGGCCTCAATGGCGTCGATGGCCGCGTCCTTGATGTGGTGGGGCGTGGCGAAGTGCGGCTCGCCGGCACCAAAGTCCACCAGGTCGGCGCCCTGGGCGCGTAGCTTGGCCGCTTCGGCAGCCACAGCCATGGTTGCTGAAACCTCAATGCGGCCGATGCGCTCGGCAAAGACTTGGGAGGGGCTGGAAACAGTCATCTCGTCTTTTATCTTGCCAGATTTGCGGGCGAGGTCAAAACCCGCAACACAGGGAACCGGACGAGTTCACAACGCCAAGCGCCGCATGGGCTTAGGAAGTCCCGTTAATCCGCGCCCGAAGCCGCTTGAGCACATTGGGTGGCGCCAGGCCGGTGATGTCGCCGCCAAAGCTGAACACCTCCTTGACCATGCGTGAGCTGACAAAGGAGTAGCGGCCGGCCGGTTGCAAGAAAACCGTCTCGATCTCGGGCGCCAGACGGCGGTTCATGAGCGCGGTTTGAAACTCGTGCTCGTAATCGGAGATGGCGCGGATGCCGCGGAGCACCGCCGAGGCGCCCTGTTGACGCGCGAATTCGACCATCAGCCCGTCAAAGGTGGCGACGGAAACGTTGCCGAGTGACTGCGTCACTTCCTCGAGCATTTCCACCCGTTCCTC
>JASHUH010000252.1 GCA_030040115.1 Acidobacteriaceae bacterium
GGCGTATCTTCGCACGGCTCATGTGCCGGCGGCCTACTCCGCAGCAACTCGTTCAATGGATGAGCGATCCGGCAGAGATCGCGCGCATGTTGCAGGGAACTCCGTATGCGGCTTTTCTCGATTCCGGTGCACCGGCCCAGAGCGCCGGAATCATTTCCAGCTTCAACATGATCGCGGACAGCTTCGAGTTGCTGCCCATCGAGGATGACACCAGGCAACGGTTCTCCACTTCACGCTGGGAATTCGAGCGCAACAAATGGGTGTTTCTTACCTCCAGGCCGGCCTTTCGTGAGAAGCTATTGCCGCTGCATAGCGTATGGCTTGATATGCTGATTCTCCGCATGCTAGCGCCTTGCGTGAATCCGGCAAAGCCGGTGTGGTTTGTGGCTGGACGAACTGGCCAGTCTGAACAAGCTGCCGCAGCTCCATACGGTTGTTACGGAGAGCCGAAAATCCGGCAACCCGGTTGTGTTGGGATTCCAGGGCCGGAGCCAGCTCGAAAAGCGTTATGGCAAGGACGCCGAAGTTATCCTTTCGCAGCCCGCCACAAAGATATTCCTCAAGACCTCCGAGCCCCATTCGGCAAAGTGGGTTTCCGATGCGATTGGAGAGGTGGAACTTGAGCGTATGAAGGAGTCGCGCAGTGCGGGCCTGATCGGTGGCAAAAAGCAGTACGCCCTGGAGATCACGACCCAGCCGCTCGTCATGGCCTCGGAGATTGCCGGGCTGGAGCCATTGCACGGCTACATCAAGCAGGAGAACTACGTCGCTCGTGTGCGCTTTCCGTAACTTGCTCCGATAGAGAAGCAGCCGCGACGCATCGAGCGAGCCGTGTCGATATCGCCGCGTGCCGCTGTAATTCAGCAGGCAACGGTCAACTCTCGACAGGCAGTAAATGCAGCCCCAGTTGAGCCGCCAAAGAAGCCGGTAAAAAAGCAGATGGTATTCCCTGGGGCTGCACGGCAAAAGGCCGGAAATGAAAGGCCGCGTGACTGGGATAAAGCGGAGTGGATTGAGTGACGAGAAATCCGGAGTTGACGGATAACTTCCCGTTGCCGAATTTCCGATACTGATCGGTCGTCGTGACAAGAACCCTTCGAATTGTATTCGTGGTCTGCCAGCCTAGCAGAGCTAGCACCGGCACCCCGGTTGGTGTGGAGTTGGCGTCGCGAGCGCTTAGTGCGGGCCACCCGCTCCATTCGCATATTTCATAGTGTCAATGGCGTCGATTTTCTGCTGAAGCTTCCGTGATCTCCGATAGTTCAGCCAAACCATAAGGATGGCAAGAATGGAGACCGCAAAAAGACTCAATACGCGGGGGACGGCGTTGCTATCGCGCAGGAGTTCCCACATCGTGAAGAATAAACCCGCAAAGAAGGTAGGCAGCCGCGACCACAGCCATGCGCCGCGATTAAAATTGCGCTGGCGAAGGAGCTCCGCCCGATAGAATTCTACGCAGCTTGCCTCTCCAGCGGCATCTAAATTCACCAGCGCCTTCTGACGGTCACGGTTGTAAAGCCAGACTTGGCCGACCCCGAAACTCATCCCGAAAGCGAGCAGCAAGAGGCCAACTCTCGTAATGATTGCCTGTATGGTAAAGACAAGCCAATAGGCAAACCAGATTGCCATAGCAGGACCAAGGACATATGCAACAATCCTGGCGTAACGCGACTCGGCTTGGAATCGCGAAAGCCTCTTCCGAATCTCGTCTGGCTCCATCGAGAATGGAGAGCCGCTCTGTCTCTGCCACAATGCGCGAGGAACATCCGAGCCGTTATTGGTAGTCATGATTGTCTCCATTGCGAAATCGTTCTGCGAGAATTCGCTTGATGCGATGGATTTTTGTTGCGGCATAACCCGGCGAAATTCCGGTGATCTCACCGATGGAGGCCGCGTCCAGGCCTTCAAGATAAAGCGTGATGATTTGACGATCTGCCGGATTCAGGCGTCGGATCAATTCGTAGAGCTGGCGCAGCAGCAACTGCGATTCGACGGCCGCAACAGCCGGATTGGAAACCGCCGGCTTCTCGTTTTCTTCCAGATCCTCGATGCTCAGCAGATTGAGTCTTTTCGTTTTCCGGCTACGGTAGATGTGCGTAACCGCAATATTGTGCGCAACGCGATAGACCCAAGTCCGCAACGAACAGCGCTCATCGAATCCAGCAAAGCTGTGCCAAAGCGCGATGTGGATCTCTTGCAGAAGATCGCGCCGATCTTCAGGACCGGCTTCATAGACGCGGGCTAACCTCTCCAAAGCTGCGCCATACTCATTCACCGCTTTGCGATACAAGTCATCCTGTGCGGACATCGTAAGAGTCTCTATTTAAGGTAGTCTTCGGGCTCACGGTTTCCTTGCAGCGTGGAAGAAAAATAGTTGCGGTCGCGGAACCTGCCCAAAAATTAGCGTTGTACCGTGGCTACAGAACGTGAGTTGTAATGCTGGATTCATATAAATAATGAGGAACGGCCATGTGTTGACTGAGGGGGAGCTCCTGAAGGTGGATATTTGGAAGGGATTTACAAATCCGTCCACCGTTAATGATCGCTTTCCAGCGAAAGTTTAGAATCCCATCAGGCAGAAGCGAGATGCTGCCGCGCACGTTGTGGAGTACAAGCGCATGTTGACCATCTCCAAATCCTTGTCAGCGGGCCAGGGGCGGACGTATCACTCCCGCGAGTTTACTTCCGAAAAGCAGAACTACTGGAGCCGCGACCAACAGGCGCATAACGAATGGCAGGGAAAGCTCGCGCAGGAGTGGGGTCTCGATGGCGAAGTCGGCTCCGAGCACTTCGCCCGCCTGAGTGAAGGCCAGCATCCTGAAAGCGGCTTGTAACTCGTCAAGCATCAGTCAGCGCGCACCTACGAAAACGAGTACGGCAAGGAAATCAACAGCGTGGAGCACCGCGCGGGATGGGATGCTACATTCTCCGCACCGAAGTCCGTTTCGCTTACCGCCCTCGTAGAACGCGATGGCCGTGTGCGCGAGGCGCACCGAGAGAGCGTCCGCGTCGCACTTGGAGAACTGGAGCGTTACGCGCAGGCGCGCATCGGCAACGTCCATGCACCGGAGACGACCGGCAAGTTCATCGCGGCAACATTCGAGCATGACACTGCCCGCCCAGTCGAGGGTTATGCTGCGCCACAGCTTCACACCCATGCCGTCATCTTCAATGTGACCGAACGCGAGAACGGCCAGATCCGCGCGCGCCAGGAGCGCAGCTTGTTTCAGTCCCAGCACTATGCGACCAGCGTGTACCGTTCCGAACTTGCCATGCGACTGCATGGTTTGGGCTACGAGATCGAACGGGGCAAGCACGGCCAGCCGGAGATTAAGGGCTATACACAGGAGTATCTCGACGCATCGAGTCCACGCCGCGAACAGATCAAAGGGCATTTGCAGGAGATCGGGAGAGACGGCGCGGGCGCGGCGCAGGTTGCCGCTCATCGCACGCGGGACAGCAAGGAGTTGCTTTCGCCGGAGGAAGTCTTGCAGCGGCACCGTGAACTAGCAGTGCAGTTCGGCCATCAGGCGGATCGCGTCGTCGCACAAGCGCGCGAACAGGCACACCACCATGCGCAACAACCGGAGAAGACAGTGCAGCAGTCCGTGACCTACTCGCGCAACCATGTCTTCGAGCGTGCAGCGGTGCAGGATGAACGAGCCATCCTGCAGGCGGCGATGGACCGCAGCATGGGACAGGCCACATACGGCCAGGTGCGGCATGAGTTCGAGCAACGGGCGATGCGGGGTGAGTTTCGCGCAGTTGAGCAGGCCGATGGCCGCGCCGCGACCCAGTACACCACTGCTGAGATGATTCGCATGGAGAAAGAGATCATCGGCCAGATGCAGCGAGGCAATGAAGGCGGCTATGGCGATCCCATGTTGGTTTCACCGCAGTTGCGAATCTGGACCGAAGACCGGCACCCGGAGTTGAGTCCATCGCAACGCAGCGCAGTCGATGACATCTTTGTGAGCCGCGAGAAGATCATTGGCCTCGATGGAGTCGCCGGCTCCGGCAAGACGACAACGCTCGCCGTAGTTCGTGAAGGCGCCGAGGCGCAGGGATACACGGTCGAAGGATTCGCGCCGACTTCCCGCGCAGCACATAAGCTCGCCGAGGCCGGTATCGAGACTTCTACGCTTCAGCATCACCTTGCCCGAGGCGAACAGCCGGACACTGGCGAGAAGCGATTGTATGTACTCGATGAATCGTCACTGGCATCTACGCGCCAGATGCATGATTTTATAGAACGGCTCCATCCCAATGACCGCGTGCTTCTGGTAGGTGATACGCGCCAACATGAGGCCGTCGAGGCAGGCCGTCCCTTCGCGCTGCTTCAGGAAGCGGGGATGCGCACGGTGAGGCTGGAGGAGATCGTGCGGCAGCGCGACCCGGAACTGAAGAAAGCCGTCGAGCAGTTGGCGCACGGTCAGGTGGGAGATGCCGTCGAAAGCCTCGACAGGCAGGGCCGCGTGCATGAAGTGAAGGGTCATCAGGAACGCATCTCGGCTATTGCACACGAGTACGCCAAGTCTCCTGAAAGCACACTGGTGGTTTCGCCGGAATAATCGTTCACGCACCGAGATCAATGATCGAATACATGATGAGATGCAATCGCGCGGCGTTGTGAGCCGGCAGGAGCACTCCATCAACACTCTCGTGCCGCGTCAGGAGATGACTGGCGCGGATCGCAGTTGGGCGCAGCAATATCAAGTCAATGACATCGTGCGCTACTCGCGCAGCTCGCAGGAGACGGGCATTCAGAAAGGCGAATACACTCGCGTTATCTCCGTGAACGCACGGGAAAACACGCTGACGGTCCTGTGGACGAACGGGGAACAGACGACCTACGATCCGCGCCGCCAGATGGGGGTCTCTGTATACCGCGAGCAGGAGAAGGTATTCTCCGTTGGCGACCGCGTCCAGTTCACTGCTCCCAACCAGGAATTGAAGATTGCGAACCGTGAACTCGGAACCGTGGAAGGTATCGCACAGGATGGAACGATGCGGTTGAAGCTCGATAACGAGCGCAGCATGAATTTCGATCCACGGCGGCATCCGCATCTCGATCATGGCTATGCGGTGACCAGCTACTCCAGCCAGGGGCAGACCGCAGAGCGCGTGCTCATCAACGTGGATACAGAGCTAGGCGCAAAAGACTTGCTCAACAATCGTATGGCTTATGTCTCCGTCTCACGCGGCGCTCACGACGCGAAGATATTCACGAACGACCGGGAGAAGCTACCGCAGGCTTTGGGCCATGATGTTTCGCACCAAAACGCCCATACGCCTGACCGAAACCCGCCGGAGCATCGGCTTGCCGAGACTCCCAAGCAGGAAAAGAGTCAGGGTATGGATATGGGGCTGAGCCTCTGAAGGCTCCAACGACGGATGCGATTATCCCATGCGGCGGAGATGCGGCCATTGCTGCGATCATTTATCGTTAGCACTATGAACAGCAGGAACCAACATCGCGTATGGGCGCGGACCCACCTTCGGAAGCAGGGGCAACGCATCCCGGCTCCTTGTGCCCAAGGGACGTGTAGCAGCCAAATTGGTTGGAAATTGCACAATTCCTCTGCACAGTTCATACACAGCCAAAAACATGCATATTATCCACCATAAAAACAGTGTGATACGAAATCTGTATCACCCGTTCAGGATGACATCCCTGTGTTGAAGTTGAAACTGATGGAAGCGGGATCCGTCTCGTTGTGGATGTATCGTCGGCAACGGTTACGCTTGGAGACGGATGGCGAAAAAACTGCAAAGGTAACGCTGAGGGTCACCCGGGACCTTGCTGGATTCAGAACTTGGGTGACCTATAGCACCCCCAAAGGCGATGTGCCCATTCGCCCGCAGCCTCAAAACTGCGCAGGCGGATCCGTTCGGCCGAGAAAAATCTCACAGATGCGGCGGTTTTGCTCGCCGATCAGAGTCATGCTTGGGGTCAAACTCGAGGTCAGGCTCGCCGTCTCAGTCATCGTTGGTGAAGACGGTTGAGGCGTGGAAATATTGTAAGGAAACCACGCTGGCGCGCCGGATTCGCAGCGTTCGGTCGGGGCGGGGATGCTATAACGGCAATGTGCCGGGTGAAGCGCTGGACAAATCGGAGATGCACTTGCCGGGTTTGCGCCGCCGCTGGTACTACCTGCTGCCCGCGGTCTTTATTACCTATAGTCTGGCCTACCTGGACCGGACGAATTACGGGTTTGGCGCCGCGGCAGGCATGGCGAAGACCCTCCACATCAGCAACGCGCAGACGGCGTTTTTGAGCGCGCTCTTCTTTCTCGGCTACTTTTTGTTTCAGATTCCGGGCGCGGCTTACGCGGAACGCAAAAGCGCCACGCGGCTGGTGTTTTGGGCGCTCGTGGCTTGGGGCGTGCTGGCGTCGTGCACCGGTCTGATCCGGCAGTTCTGGCTGCTGGCGCTCGATCGGAGCCTGCTGGGAGTAGCGGAAAGCTTCATCTTTCCGGCCATGCTGATCCTGCTCGCCGATTGGTTCACGCGCCCGGAGCGGTCGCGGGCCAACGCCCTCCTGATCCTGGGCAACCCAGTGACGGTGATGTGGATGTCGGCGGTGACAGGTTTCCTGATTCGGGGCGTGGGCTGGCAGATGACGTTCGTGATCGAAGGCATTCCCTCGATTCTATGGGCATTTGTATGGATAGCGCTGGTGCGCGACCACCCCCACCAGGCGCGGTGGCTGGATAGGGAAAGCTGTGAATGGCTGACGGGCGAGCTCGAGCACGAACAGAAATCGCTGCCGCGGCTCAAGAATCTGGCGGCAACACTGAAGCTTCCCGCGGTGGTTTTGCTGTGCGTCCAGTACTTTAGCTGGAGCGTGGGCATTTACGGCCTGGTGCTGTGGCTGCCCACCATGATCCGGGCGGGAACCGCGCGGGGAATGGGAGCGGTGGGACTGCTCAACGCCGCTCCCTTTTTGCTGGCGGTGATCCTGATGCTGGCGGTGGCGTACTTTTCCGATCGCTCGCTGCACCGGCAGCGCTTCGTGGGGCCGTTTCTGATCCTTTCCGGGCTGACGCTGTTCGGGTCGTTTATGGCGGCGGACCACAGCTATTGGCTGGCGTACGGATTTTTGATCGTCGCCGGCGGGGCCATGTACGCGCCCTACGGGCCATTCTTCTCGATCATTCCCGAGATGCTGCCGAGAAACGTCTCCGGAGAAGCGTTTGCCCTCATCAATAGCTGCGGAGCCCTGGGCGGGTTTATCGGCGCATGGCTGGTGGGATGGCTGGAGGCGGTAACGGGCAACTCTCGCGCCGGCTTTCTCACCATGTCGATCGCGCTGATGCTCTCGGGGGTGTTGATGTACTGCTTGCGCGCCAAGCCGCCGGAGTTGCCGCCGCAGAGCGCGTGACGCAGCGGATGGCGCATCGGGCCCCACGGCAGGCGGCGGAGGCGAAGGTGTTAGGGTTGATCCTGACGGAGCCGGATGGCGAAAGGTGATGCACCGACGCACGCGTAGAACGCTGATGGTCGTGGCCGCGGTGCTCGTGCTGCTGGGCGCGGCCGTCTTTTTGCGGTCCAAAGCTCCGCCGGAAGCTGCGCGTTTGCTGCCCGAGTCGGACGGCATTCTCTATATCGATCTCCAGCCCCTCCGGACGCTGGCGCACCTTAACAATCTAAAGCCGCCGCGGCGCGTACCGGAATATCAGCAGTTCGTGGACGCAACCGGCATCGACTGGGAGCGTGACCTCGATCAGGCGGCGATCGCGTTGCACAGGATGCCGAATCCACGCGGCCCCAACGGGGCTGTGGCGTACTCGATGGTGCTGGTGGGCAAGATCACGGGCCGGAGGCTCAACCGCTGGCTGGAGTCCCACGCCGCGGCGCGCGAGTCTTACGCGGGCAAGACGATCTACGACATCCCTGAAGCGGGGCGAACGGTTCGGGTGGCGCAGGTCGGTTACGACATGGTGGCGGTCTCAAACACGCCCACCCCGGAGCAGATTCATTCCATGATTGACCGGCATCGCACCGCCGCGCTGCCGTTCTCGGGTTCTCCATTGCTCGAAAAGCACTACCACGACGTTCCGCTGCTCTCCCTGGCTTGGGGCGTGGGGCAGATCGGGCTGCCCTTTTCCGAAAGCGGCGCGGCCAGGATTTTCGGTTTTTCGTTTCCGTTGCCGGCCGATTCCACGATGGTCGCCAGCATTGCCCCGGAGCTTCCCGTGCCTTCAGCGCTGCGGCTCAGGATCGAAGAGTTCGCGAGAAATGACGAGGTCGCTCAAACCCAGGCAGCCGCGCTCTCGACCCTGGTGACATTGGCCCGGACGCTCGCCGGTCCGCTCTCCGATACAACCGTCAACAAGGGGTTCAAAGAGCTGGTGAAAACTGCCACGGTGAAGCAGACCCGCGACCGGGTGGTGGTGACGGCGAGCCTGCCGGCAAGCTTTATTGCCCGGCTGGTGGAGGGCGCCGCGTCAGAGCAGGAATCCACGCCGGATGCGCAAAACGACGCGGTTCAATGAGAAAAAACGCTCGACTCTTCGCTGCACGCGCGTTCTTCGGAAGGCCGGCGGTCACTTGTCCACCGTGTCCGCCGTGTCCTGGATGGAGACGGAAGTGGTCGCGGTGGGGCCCGTGTTGGCGGCTCCCTGGAGGATTGGATCGGTTGCGGTAAGGTTCGACGCCTGGTGGGCGATGACGATGATGCTGGAGATCAGCGGGATGAGCACAATGAGGAAATGGGCCAGGCCGTCGAAGATCTTGGTGTACACGTTAAGCCGTACTTGAAAGCTCTCGTGCTCTTCTTCCGGACGCCGCGGGGTGAAGCGCTTTCCCAGCGAAAGGGCGAGCCGCGAGCGGTGTTCTTTCCGCACCCTGGACCGACCCACGAAAGCGAGCAACACAAAGAGCACCAGCGAAGGGACGCCGACCGAGAGCCACAGGTGCGGGTCGCGCCAGCGATCGCCGAACCACTCGACGGTGGATTTCGAGCTGGCGGCGCCCACGTGCAAGGCCGCTGTCCCGATCTCGTGTGCACCCTTGTCATAGCCCAGGGCATAGGCGTGAACAACGCAGCCAAAAGCGATGGAGGAAGCGCCCACCTGAAGAATCGCCAGCAGCAACGCCAGGGAGATCCAGGTCAGTTTATGCGCGGCGCCGCGATAGCCGACAAGAAGCCCGGCGGCGCCGGCGGCAACAACGGTCGCGGTGAGAGGGACGGCAGCGGGAATCTGAAAGCCGATGTGCAAGTCGAAGAGCGCGGTGGGCAGCAGCGCGGCGGCGGACAGCGCCAGCACGGTTTCGAGCCCATAGTTGGGTGAGGGGGGAATCGCGTGGGCAGCCGTCCTGCCGCTCGCCGCGATGGTCTTTTCTCCCGTCTCCGGGAGCAAAGCCTCCAGATGCGCCACGCGATCCTGCAACCGGTTCACAAGATGAAGATCGCGCCGGCAGCTCTTGCAAACCAAGGCCGAAGATGGGACGTTGTCAAGGCAGTAGGGACATTGCATAAACCGCCCTCCACTGGCATCGAGATAAGGCTGAAGCCGTTTTTCATCCGGATGAAAGCTATTCTCGTTGGAGCGACCCGACGCCGCGAATCAAGGAATAATGAAAAACAGCCTGACGGCGTTTCTGCCAACGCTTGTTTTTGGGGGTCCCCAGGGGATAGAAGCGCAATGCGCGTTGCCAGATACAATAGCGCGGAACCGCGCGCGATTCAAGCGCCTTTTCGGGCAGGGGCCTGGAAAGCGGCGCGGGGCCGATTTCAATGGGGTCCTGAAAATCGACCCGGCGCCGCAGCCGCCGAAAAATCGCAGTTTTCCCGTTTCCCAAATTCATAGTTCCTGCTCAGCCGCTGGACGATTTAAGATTTGGGCTAAAGGAGAACGAAATATGAGCGCCTGGACAACCGGCGTCAAGCCAACCTCTCCCACTTCGCAATTGAGCGATAAGCTGCAACGGGTTCAGGCCAACGTGGTGCAGCACCACTACGTGCGTTCGGAGCTCGTCGATATCAACAACCGCAAAAAAGCCGGGCTCATCCAGGAAACACTCGCGGGGCTGAGCCAGACGCCGCAGGGCCGAAGTTGCACGCAGGCGCAGTTGATGGAGGGCTTCAAGCACATGACCAAACGCCTTCAGACCGCCAGCCTGACCATCAATTTCAAAGCCACCAGCTGGTTTATGACGCCCAACAATTACGACTCGTATACCCAGATGTACGAGCGCGCCGTTCGCACCGTTAACGCTCCGGGGCAGGCTCCGTACCAGCAGATGCGCCTGAAGAGCGACCCTTTGAATCCAGCTAAGACGCGCGCGGCCGCCGATGACAAGGTGACCTTCCGCAAAGACGTGATGTCGTCCGGCGGCGCGTTCGCGCCCGCCTATGGAGGGATGGGACGGGTGATGTCGCCGGGCGCGCTCAACACCCCCACAGTGGACGCGCAGGCGGGAGAATACGAGGCCTCGAATCCGTTTTTCAATCCCAAATCGAAGCAGATCTTCGCGGCGGTGAATTACGGGCGGCGGCCGCATGGCTCTGTGACTACTTACGGATACAGCTACATGGTGCTTAACCCGCGCTTCAAAACCAACGCCATCTACTTCGCAGGCGACACTTTCGGCGTAAACTCCGGTCTCAAGGTGTCCGCCGACGACCAGGTAAGCTACGACCTGCTGGGCGCCATCTACGGCAAGGCCAACGACATAATGAGGAAAGATTTGTATAGGAGCTGCATCCTCGATGGCGCGCTTGCCGACGCGAACACTTCCAGCGAGGTCCTGCTCCTGCTGGAAGCGCACCTGTTTGAACCGCTCACCTTTTCAGGAAATCTGGAAGCGATCTTTATCTCGGGCAAGGACGAACTCGCCGGCCAGGCCGTCACCGGCGCCGACTGGCAGACGATCCAGACCAACGCGCGCGCGTTTGCCGCCGAGCACGGCGCGAGGATCATCTTTATCGAATAGGCAATCTCCGGTGCGTGCTGCGAAGGCGACGGCATGGTTCACGGCGCCCACCAAGGGCGGGTGGTTCACTGCCGGATATCGCGCGAGGTCCGGGTGAGCGCCTCCGCTATTGCGCAATAGACGACTTCGCGTTGGGGTCGAGACTCGCCGCTTGTTCGTACGTGGCGCGCAGGTACTTGTGCGGGTTCACGGGAACGTTGCCGAGGCGCACCTCGTAGTGCAGGTGCGGTCCGGTGGCGCGTCCCGATTGACCGACATAGCCGATCACCTGTCCGCGCACCACGTGATCGCCGGGCACGACGGCGAACCCCGAAAGATGGCCATAGAGAGTGGTCACGCCATGGCCGTGGTCGAGAGTGATTTCGCGCCCGTAGCCCGCCTCCGCGGTGGCCGCCGTCACTTCGCCATCAGCAGCGGCGCGGACCGGGGTCCCGTAAGGGGCGTCGATGTCGATGCCGGAATGGAACGCGCCTTCGCCGTTCAGCGGATCTTCGCGCTCGCCGAAGCTCGAAGCCACCCGGCCCTCGACTGGCCATAGCGAGGGCGCATCGGCCAATTCGGTCCAGTCGCCCTCGAAGTTAGGCGTCAGGCCGTCTTCCAAGGCGCGGGAGACGCGTCCGGAGAACGCCTCGGCGCGTAACTCATAAAACTGGTCAATGGAGCGCGTCACCTGCTGCTGACTTAGATCATCGGATTGGGCGAGGCTCGAAGGCGTAGGCGCCGCGGCCCCGGCGGCTGCGGACTTGGACGCCGCCGCCAGGCGGTTCTGGCGAAGCCCGTAAAGCGCTGTAACTTCATTGGCCAAGGCGCCCAGCGAAGCCACCTGCACGCTGCGGTCGTGCGCAATCTGCGCCATGTGCTTGTAATCTTGACGGAGGGTCTCGCGCTCCTGGCGCACCTGGTTATAGCTCTCCGTCTTGAGCAACATGCGGGTGTAGGACCCCGCGAGGCCAACCATCGTAAAGGCCCCCACCACCGCCGCCGCCACAAAACCATAGGCGTATTGGAGCGGGAGCGGAATCCTGCGGATCCGGCCCTCCTCGTCGCGGGCGACAAAAAGAATGTAGTAGCGTTTGCGTAACATCTTTTTACCTCTCACTCCTGCCGTGTGCAGGTCCGCAACCCGCCCCTTCCATGGGACGGCGCAAAGGGCCCCAGCGGTTGGCCGCCCCTCCAAAAAGCAATGAGCCCAAGGCAAACGAGGAACAATGCCTCAGGCTAACAAAGCCCGGCTTTCCGGGTCAACGAAATCCACCGGCAAAAATCCACAAAAATCCGCTGAATCTCTCCGGTGATTCCTGTCCCGTTTTTGAACAAGTGTTTGAAAACGGAGGAGTTATTTCTATTCAGTTCACAAGTGTTTGAAAACACGACGGTTGTCAGATTTCGCTCGCGGGTGTTTCAAGAGAAGACCCGCCCCGCCGAGCCGTTTTCGATCTTCGGCGGCCCTTCCGGTTGTTGATCCAGCATAACGGAAAAGAGGGAAATGACCGGCAAAGGGATTGGGCGAGAAAGCGCTTTGGAATGAGGGGGAACGCTTTGGTAAGAGGTTGACCGTGCCGCCTACAGGTTTGCGGACTGCCGGCTTTGGGCCCGCCCTGTCCCTGGCTCGGTCGGCTCTTTCCGGGCCGTAACGGTGACCGGTCGAACGAGGTCATTTTCCAAAATGTTCCCATCCGCGAGCTTCCAGCGGCGCCGGTCCCCGCGGGCCGAGGAGCATAACCTCGGGTCCACCTCTCTGCCGCCGCACCATGCGCCCGATCCGCGTCACAGGGACGCCCGCGATCTGCCTTGGTATGCGCACGCCTTGCCTGGCGGTGAAGAGCAGTTCGTAGTCCTCGCCTCCGTGAAGCGCCTGTGCAAGGGTGGCCCCGGGCCAAATCGGCAGCGCCGCGGCCTCGATCTCGGCCGCCACGCCGGATTCCCGGCAAAGATGAAGGACGTCGGTGGAGAGTCCGTCACTCAGATCGATGGCCGCGGCCGCTGCGCCGCGGCGCACCAGCAGAAGGCCTTGCGCCACGCGGGGCTGGGGATAAAGCTGCCGCGCCTCCAGCTCTCGAAGTTTGTTGGGGAGCCGCCGCATTTTGCCTCCGGCCGCCGCGCCTTGCCTTTCCTCCCCTGCCCATGCCGCCAGCCGCTCCAACCCTGCCGCCGCG
>JASHUH010000253.1 GCA_030040115.1 Acidobacteriaceae bacterium
GCTCCATCGCCCGCAACTCGCGCCGCCACGCGAGCCGATTGCAGGCGCACCCGCAAATCGAGGAAAACTTGGTGCGGGGGCCGTTTTCTTCTGCTAGCTTGGCTGGCATGAGCTTTTTCCCCTGCCTCTCTCGTCTAAGCCATCCTGGCTGGACCGCGCTTTTCCTGCTCACCTTCAGCCCGGCCGTTGCATGCGCGGCCGCTCAGCCGCCAGCCCAGACTTCGCCGCAATCTACCGCCACGCCTCAGGTTCCCGAGTGGGCCCTCCCCGGCTCGCCGACGCACAAGCAGGCGCCGCCGCCCAAAGATTTCCATCGGCCCACACGGACCTTCATGGGCAAAATCGGCATCTTCGACGCGCAGTCCGATATCGGTGGACCGCTTGTGCCGGGCAGCGCCAGTTATGACCCCGGTACAGGCCAGTACACCGTCAATTCCGCCGGCTATAACATCTGGTACACCCGCGATGAGTTTCGCTATCTCTGGAACAAGATGTCCGGCGACACCTCCTTTGCGGCGGATGTCGGCTTTCCCGTCGCCGAGAATCCGCCTCACGATCGAAAGGTTGTCATGGTGATCCGCCAGGACCTGGATGACGACTCCAAGGAAATCATGGTCGCCGAACACGGCACCGGCATGGTGCATCTGGCGGTGCGCCCGGAAAAGGACGAGATGATGAGCGACATGGAATACCGCATGAGCGGCTCTGCAACGGGGCCGTTGATGCCGCAACGCATCGGCATCGAAAAACGCGGTGACAGCGTGGCTCTCTTCGTCAGCGTCCAGGGCGAACCGATGCACCAGTTCGGCCCACCCATGCAGATTCACTTGCATGCGCCGTTTTACGTGGGCCTCGGCTTCTGCTCGCATTACCCCGTTACTGTCGACACCGGCACGTTCTCTCATGTGCTCTTGAAGAATGCGGCGGGCCAGGTCCGGTGACGCACCGGAGCGTATCGCGGCTTCGAACGAGTTTTCCGCAGCCGGTTCAGCCGCCTATCCATTTGCGCAACTGGCGTTGCGCGGGCTTCTCGACAAAGTGCAGCGCGGCAAGCGCCATGGCAATGAGCAGAGCGTAGCTAATCCACGGGTCGAAGCGGTTCAAGCCGGTCCGCTCGAGGAGGTGGGATTCGTGAAGCAGGTTCCACATGTTGAAGTGGAGCAGATACAGGCAATAACTGCTTTCGCCCACAAAAACCAGCGGCCGGCATCCAAAAACGGCGGCGAGAGGATTGCTGCCGGAAAGGCCTAATACGATGCAACCGAAGAGCGGCATCAGCAGGCCATCGTGGAGCAGGGCATAGGGGACGAGCGAAGCGTGACAGAGGAGGGTGAACGCGGCGCCGAATCCGAAAAGGCCCAGGAAAGGACGGATGCGGTGGGCACGGTCGATCACCTGATCCAGACTGGCGAGCAGAACGCCGAAAACAAAACTGGCCAAATGGGGCAACGGCGTGAATTTGAGCGCCTGGAGCCAGGGCGCGGAGGTCCAGCGGTCGGGATGGGCGATGCCGTCGGGACTGAAGACCGCATAGAGCGCGCCCGGGATCAGTCCAAGCATCCACACGCCGGCCATCTTGACGAGGTGCGGGGCCAAGCGATGGGGGCGCTTCCAATGCGCGATCCAGGGAAAAAGAAAGTAAAAGAACGCCTCGGCGGACATGGTCCAGGCAGGCGTATTGAGAAAGGTGGCGATGGAGGGAATCCAACCTTGGAGCAGGACCGGCGTGAGCGCCATGCCGGCCCAGAACATGCCGTGGGTGTGGGCGGAGTACTCCACCGGCGCCATCTCCCAGGCGAGGAGCAGGCTGAGAAAATAGATGGGATAAAGGCGAATGAAGCGGGCCTTCCAGAAGCGAACGCGGTCAAGCTTGCCCTGGCGCGCGCGGTCGGAATAGTTATAGGCAAGCACGAAGCCGGAAAGGAGGATGAAATAACTGACCGAGGCGTAGCCGGCATTCACGACCGGGGCAAGAAAACCGAACCACTGGGGATTGGAAAAATGGAAGAAGACGATGTTGAGGGCTGCGAAACAGCGCAGGCCGGTCAACGCGTTGAGCCGGTCCGGTTTGCGCACTTCAACGGAGACTTTCGTGTGGCCCACGAGTGGTTGGACGGCGGAAGATGGCAGGTGCGTACCGCTGGTCAAGCTTCTTTGCCTCTGGCCCTGGAGACGAGCTTTCAGCCGTCAGCTCTGAGGTTTTCAGTTCTCAGCTCTTAGCTGGTAGCTCCGGCTTTTAGCTCCTGGCGCGCTGATCGTTGGGGCAGATTTTCTGATACGAACCAGGCGAAGGCAAATGCAACAGGGGCAAATTCGGGTTTGTCGGCCAATTGTGCCGCAACGCTGGTGAGATGACGGCCAAAGGCTCCATGTTGCTTTCAGGCGGTCACCAGCGAGCCCACCTTCTCACCCAGCACCACGCGCCGGATGTTTCCGGGCTGGTTCATATTGAAGATGATCATGGGCATATTGTTGTCTTTGCAAAGGCTTACCGCGGTGAGGTCCATCACTTTGAGGCCCTGGCGCAGGATATCCATGTAAGTGATTTCGTCGTATTTCACGGCGTCCTTCACCAGCACCGGGTCGGCATTGTAGACGCCTTCGACCTTGGTGGCTTTGAGAAGGACATCGGCTTTGATCTCCATGGCGCGGAGGCTGGCGGCAGTGTCGGTGGAAAAGAAGGGATTGCCGGTGCCGGCGGCAAAGATGACCACCCGGCCTTTTTCGAGGTGGCGCACGGCGCGGCGGCGGATGTACGGCTCGGCCAATTGATTCATGAAAACGGCGGTCATCACCCGGCATTGGACAGTGCGTTTTTCCAAGGCGTCCTGCAGGGCGATGGCGTTGATGACGGTGGACAACATGCCCATGCTGTCGGCGCTGCCGCGGTCCATCTCCCGCGCCTGGCCCTCCACGCCGCGGAAGATGTTGCCGCCGCCCACCACCACGCCCACTTCCACGCCCAGGGCGTGAATCTCCGCAAGCTCGCCGGCGATTTCGCCCACGCGCTCGGCGTCCAAACCGAAGCCGCGGTCGCCCGCCAAGGCCTCTCCGGAAAGCTTAAGAACGATGCGTTTGTACATGCCGTTTCGAGTATCCCACAGGTTGATGAAGGCAAGCTGTGCTCTTGCCCAGGTTTTGCCCAGAAAAAAACCCCGGCGCGGGGCCGGGGCGATTCTCGCCGTTGGGCGCGCCACATTTAGACGCGCACTTTACCGGTTTCGCGGTCCACTTCCTTGAGCCGTGCGGCCTTGCCGCGCAAGCCGCGAATATAGAAGAGCTTGGCCCGGCGCACCTTGTAGCTGCGCACTTTCTCGATCTTCTCGATAACCTTGGAATTGAAGGGGAAGATGCGCTCCACTCCCTGGCCAAAGCTCATCTTGCGCACGGTGAAGGAGCCTTGCGGCCCACGATTGACGGCGATGACCAAGCCCTCAAAGGCCTGCAAACGCTCTTTGTCGCCTTCCTTGATCTTTACCTGAACGCGAACCTGATCGCCGGGTACAAACGCCGGCAGGTCGGTGCGCTGGAGTTTGTCGGCCAGGCGCTGCATAACCGGATGGATGGACATAGTGTTTTCCTGCGATTGAACTCAGAATCTCAAGTTTATCAGAGATCTGGCGGGATCGCATAACGGGGTCATGGCGCGGTGGTGGCGCGGCGTGGGGTTCCACATTTTTCGCAACTGGAAGCGGGGGTTTGGTTTGGCGGATCGACAAACCTCCCCTCCCGCTTCGATGTGCGCAGAAAAGCTCGTCTCGCGGTGCGCGCCGCCTGGCCAGGCGGGGACTCTATTTATGCCGCCAAAGGACCCGTGCTCGCGGTCCATTCTGTCTTGGCGGGAACTTGATAGCAAAGAATCACAGAAAGGGATGCAATGAGCCTGTCGCTCCTGTGGATCAATTCCTGCGTCTGCCGAATCGCCTCATGGGTCTCGAAAAGGGTCAATGCTGAACGGGCATCCAATTGGCGGGATAAATTGACCCCCAGACGCAGCTCGACGAGCATGGTCAGAATCACGCGGTCATCCATACAACGCCTCAACCGAGAAATGCGGCCGACTTACCTCCTTTGCCCATCCACGATAGTGCATTCAGGGGTCGTCCACCACTGGGAAAGACCCCTAGGGCCACTGGGGAAAACCCTAGGGAGCGTGACGCGAGGGAGCGAGGAAACGAACTAGAGACTAGGGACTAAGGGACTAGGGGCTAAGGGACTGGGGACTAAGGGGAACGAGGGAACTTAGAGAACAAGGGAACGAGGGAATTACGGAATGAGGCCGCCTGACCCGCGGCAAATGTTAGATGTTGCAGATCAGCAGTGAGCCGGGCGGAAGCCGTGTGAACCCGCGCGAGGTGTTGGAACCGATACAATTCGAGCTGATCGTAAATTCGCTTTATCCTCAACGGAGATTTATAGATGAAGGCGTTAGTCAAGAGCAAGGCGGAGCGGGGTCTTTGGCTGGAGGAGGTTCCCGAGCCGGCCCTGGGCATTAACGACGTGCTGATTCGGGTTCGCTATACGGGCATCTGCGGCACCGATGTGCATATTTACGGGTGGGACGAATGGGCGCAGAAGACCATTAAGACGCCCATGACCATCGGGCACGAATTTGTAGGCAAGATTGAGGCCGTGGGTTCGAATGTGAGCGACTTTTTCCCCGGGGACGTGGTAAGCGGGGAGGGTCACGTGGTATGCGGCCGCTGCCGGAATTGCCTGGCGGGCCGGCGTCATTTGTGCGCGTTTACCCGGGGCGTTGGGGTGGACCGCGAGGGGGCTTTTGCGGAGCTGATTGCCTTGCCGATGAGCAATATCTGGCGGCATCATCCGGAGATCAACCAGGAAGTGGCCGCCATTTTCGATCCATTCGGGAACGCCGTGCATACAGCGCTTTCGTTTCCGGTGCTGGCGGAAGATGTGCTCATGACCGGGGCCGGGCCGATTGGGATCATGGCCATTCCGGTGGTGCGCCATGCGGGAGCGCGGCATGTGGTGGTGACGGATTTGAATCCCTTCCGGTTGGATCTGGCGCGGAAGATGGGCGCCACGCTGGCGGTGAATCCGAACCAGACCTCGCTCGCCGAAGTGCAGAAGCAGCTGGGCATGGTGGAGGGCTTCGACGTGGGCCTGGAGATGTCGGGCAGCGCCCAGGCGCTGCGCGACATGATCGCCAACATGAGCCACGGGGGAAAAATCGCGATTCTGGGCATACCCGCCAAGGACGTGGCGATTGACTGGCGGCAAGTCATCTTCAGGGGGCTGACGCTCAAGGGCATTTACGGACGCGAAATGTATGAAACATGGTACCGGATGACGGTGATGCTGGATTCCGGCGTGGACATTTCTGCGGTGATTACGCACCGCTTTTCGTACCGGGATTTTCAGCAAGGCTTTGACGCCATGATTTCAGGCGAAGCCGGAAAAGTGGTGCTGGACTGGACGAGCGCGGGTGAATAGCCATGAGGGAGCCTGCAAGGGGCGCCGGCGTTGGTCCAGAAACAAGCACCTCGGTCTGTGACGGCGTGAATCTGTGACTCCCATGTATGACAGCGTCTGCTCCTGTCAAGGGAAAACGGCGCGAGTTTTCCCGTTGTGGTCGGGTCGGTGTCAAGGGCGGCGTATTTTGCCGTTCATCTTGACCCTTGACGCCGACCCGGCCACTGGATGATTGAGCAGGGAACGAAGATCAGAGTTTTTTCTGAGCTTCGTTCCCTAGCTGGAAAACCGTTCTTCTGCTTCACGACCAAAGCTCGCGTGTGAAACAAATCATCTTCGATGGCAACGTTCAGGTTCCATCAACCATGTATTCGGTCCGGTCCGGCGCCATGATTACCTGTTCAAACTCCCTCCACCAGGGAGGAAGACGGGGCGTCCAATCACCCTATCGGTCATGCACTGCACCAGTGGGAAGCCCGGACTGCCCCGCATGCGAACCGCGCTCTCGGACTTGCTGATAATCGTTCCCGGAGCGCAACATCCAATAAAGTCGAACCGAGAGTTTGTGCGCGATAGCCACCTTGGCGACGCCGTGCTGCTTCTGCATCGACAGGCGCACGTACTGCCGATGCCAGCTGGGATCGCACCGCTGGGCGATCGATGCGGCTTCGACCAGCAGCCAGCGCACCATCCCGTTGCCCTGCTTGCTGATGTGTCCCAGGCGGCGCTTGTCGGAACTGGAGGCTTCCTCGGGAATCAGGCCCAGATAACTGGCTACCTGCTTGCCGCGCGGGAACCGTTGCCAGTCCCCGATGGTCAACACGTAGGCCAAGGCTACGATCGGCCCCACTCCGGGATGGGTCATCAGCCGGCAAGCCTCCGCGTCGGCGGCAGCAGCCTGCCTGACCGCTTTGTCCAGCGGCTGGATGCGCTTGTCCAGTTCTCCGAGCCAGCCCAGCAGGTCGCTGCGTTGCTCGGCGCGCCACTCCGTCAGTGGCAAAGCTTCAACCTGCCGGCGATGCTTCTGCCTCCACACCTGCTGACCCAGCATGCCTTCGTCCTTGGCGATGGCGTCCAACTGGTTCTTCACCCGCGTGCGAAGTTGCACCATCCGGCAGCGATGCACCAGCAGTTGGCGCAGCTGTTGGTTCTCCACCGGCGGCAGCCAGATGGCAGGAAAACGATCTTCCACCAGCAGCTTCAAAATGTGCCGCGCATCCCGCTTGTCGGTCTGCTGCCGGCGCGGAATCGTGGCATGAATCGCGCTCGGATCGCCCAGCATCATTGCATGGCCAAGTTCCGACAGCAAACGCCGGAACCAACGGTAATTTCCCGTCGCTTCCAACCCCATGCGCACCGGCTTGCCCACCAGGCCGCGATAGAACTCAGATGCTTCCTCGGGGTGGTTCAACCGCCGCTCCCCGTACTCTCCGCTCTCCTGGTCCAGGTGCGCGATCTGCTGGAAACGGGGATGAAAATCACAGCCTATAATCAACATCTCGGCTCCTTTCCTCCCCAGCGTCTTGGTCGTGTCGTAACAACCAATCTACTCGGCCCGCGAGGAGCCAACGCTGTCATGTAATCATCCTTCGCGCAAAAAACCCTCGAAGGGTGGGGTGCCCGAGTCCGTGGCGGCATTGGCTTCCCGAAATCATGGCTGCGCGACCGCCGGCGTCTTGGCGCGTGTTTCGGATCACAATTCCATGGAAACTGCTTCCATACAATGATTGCGCCTACTTTGCGTGTGGGTAAGCGGCAGCGAAAGATCGGTCCGACTTCCGCCAGCTGGCTCAATCAAGTGGAAATCTGGTTCGGGCTCCTGGCCCGCAAGGCGCTACGCGAAGCCAGTTTCGCCAGCAAAGACCAGCTTCGCTCCACCATCGAAGCCTTCGTCGCCAAAACCAACCAGCACCCCAGGCCGTTTCACTGGCGCAAGCGCGAAGTCAAAGGCAGCCAGCTCCGAAATACAATTATTAACTTATGCAACTAAATACTAGCTCATGATCCTGCATCCTCAAATCGTCGCATGGCAACCGGTTCGTCTGACGGCAACCAATTCAGGCAGCGCCGATACCATTGAATTGTTGCCGGGGTGACGTTTG